>JAIVWA010000316.1:0-1168 GCA_049190255.1 Gammaproteobacteria bacterium
GCGCGAAAGCATCCGCAAGATACCGGTGTTGCCGATGGATGATCTTGTGACTCATTATTATTTCAGGTTTGCAGCTCTGGATCGTCCCGGAGTTCTTTCAACGATTTCCGGTATATTGGGTAAATACAACATCAGCCTCCAGTCGGTTCATCAAAAGGGCCGCAAAACCAATGGCTCAGTTCCGCTCGTGATGCTCACCCATCGCGCCAAAGAGGTCGATGTAAAGCGGGCACTGGCTGAAATCAGCGATTTGAATGTTGTCAGCGATGAACCGGTACTCATTCGAATCGAAGATGATGGGCTGGATTAGTTCTCCTTTTAATTGCAGAGCTGCTACAAGTATTTTTTTGTCCTCCAGGCGGATCAATTATAAAAAATGATCATAAAAATGACTGAGCGAAGCGACATCCACAAATATTCAATCGTTCCACCGCAGGCGGATCAATCGTCAATTCCGGCTTGGCCGGGTTGGGAAATTAAAAATTATGTACATCGTATGTTCGGATTTAGAAGGTATTTTCACTCCTGAAATTTGGATAAATTTCTCCGAAATAACGGGGATCAATGAACTAAGGCTTACCACTCGGGACATATCGGACTATAATGTCCTGATGCAGAGGCGTCTGGCTATATTAAAGGAAAACAAGCTCAAGCTTGATGATATCCAGGCCGTCATTAAAAAAATGGAACCGATTACCGGTGCCCTTGATTTTTTAAACTGGCTAAGATCTTTGGTGGAGGTCGTCATCGTATCCGACACCTATGTTGAATTTGCCGGACCGCTGATGGAAAAGCTGGGCCGTCCAACGCTGTTCTGCAATACATTGTCCGTCAGCCGGGATGGTTCTATCACCGGATACAACCTGCGCCAACAGGATGGTAAGAAAAAAGTGGCGCTGGCTCTAAAATCTCTGAACTACCAAGTGATTGCCATCGGTGATTCCTACAATGATATTACCATGCTCCAAGCCGCCGACCATGCCATATTGTATCGGCCGCCGGACAATGTGAAAGCGGAATACCAGGATTTTCCAACGGCCTTTACCTATGAGGAGCTAAAAGAGCGACTTCTCGAAATAATGGACCGGAGGGATTAGGTTTCGGGTGTCAGGTGTCAGGTGTCAGGAAAGAGCCGGAAACAACGAAAAAATGAATGGGTCTGTTTGAT
>JAIVWA010000316.1:1178-5917 GCA_049190255.1 Gammaproteobacteria bacterium
CCTTTTATATTTTAAAATTCGATAGCATTCCTTAATTCGTCAATCGTCATTCGACATTAGTCATTCCAGGGGGAACCCCTTATGTTCAGTCATCGCACAACATACCGTGTAATATACGGTGATACCGACAACATGGGCCAGGCCTATTACGGCAACTATTTTCGCTGGTTTGAAATCGGCCGCAGCGAAATGTTCCGATTCCTGGGGCTGTCCTATAAAGAAGTCGAAGACAACGGGATCTTTCTTCCCGTGGCAGAGGCCCATTGCAAATACACCACCCCGGCAAAATACGATGAAGTCCTGGTGATTGAAACATCTGTCGACCCTGGGATCAAAGCCGGCATCAAATTCGATTATAAAATTTATCACGAAGACGGTAAATCATTGTTGGCGCAAGGCTATACGAAGCATCCGTGTGTCAATAAAGACGGCAAGGTGGTGCGGCCGCCGGCGTTTATCAAAAAAGTAATTAATAAGACGAGGGAAAGCTAGATAGCATATGATATCGGGATAAATCATGTTGGGAGTTTATATTCAGGAATGTGCTATAAAATTAATGGTATAGGGTGGAAGGTTGAAGGTAGAAGGTGTAAAATATCAGGTATAGGGTTTAGGGATGTAAGGTATAAGGGAAACGATTGTTAAGCACATCGTGCAGAGTTCGAAGTTAATGCTATATGATCATTTACCTTACACCTTCTACCCTATACCTTAAACCTTTCTTCTAAGGTCCAGTGACAATGCAAATCGATATTTCAAAATTTGATCAAACTCATCTGCTGGTCATCGGCGATTTGATGATCGATGAATACGTCTGGGGTGAAGTGGAGCGCATTTCGCCGGAAGCGCCGGTCCAGGTGGTGGCCGTAAAAAATCAGGAATATACCCTGGGAGGCTCCGGCAACGTCGTCAACAATTTGATGGCATTAGGTGCCCGTGTGTCCGTACTCGGAGTCACCGGAACCGGAAACGACGGCAAGCTTTTGCTGAACCAATTAAATTCGCTCGGATCGGACACCCGGGGCGTCATTCAAGAGCCCGGGCGGCATACGACCAAAAAAACACGTATCATCGCAGAGCACCAGCAGGTGCTGCGCATCGACCGTGAAACGAAAAAAGAAATTTCCCCCCGGACATATAAGACCCTTATCAAGCATGCCGAAACAATTATTCCTGAGGTTGATGTCGTCTTGATATCAGATTACGGCAAAGGATTAGTTACCCGCTCGCTGATTAAAAAGCTGGTTTTAATCGCCAAAAAGCATAAAAAAATAACGATTGCCGATCCCAAAGGGCTCGATTTTACGAAATATGCCGGGGTAAATTTGCTGACCCCCAATAAAAAAGAGGCCACGGCAGCCTCGGGTTTGGAAATTACAGATCCAAACCTCCTGGCTCAAGCCGGAGAAATCCTGCTTGATAAATCCGGCATCGAAAAACTGTTGATCACCTGCGGCAAAGATGGAATGGTTCTTTTCGAAAAGGATAGAAAACCTTTTAAAATGGGTACCAAAGCCCGGGAAGTCTATGATGTATCCGGCGCCGGTGATACCGTTATTGCCGTCCTCGGGCTCGGTATTGCTGCCGGCCTGTCCTTTAAAAAAGCAGTTTCCCTGGCCAACACCGCCGCGGGCATTGTCGTCGGTAAAGTGGGGACGGCCACTGTTTCCCCCCAGGAGCTTTTACAGGCAATCAATGGAATTGCCGGCGAAGCCGTTTCCAAACACAAAACATTAAAGGAACTTTCCGAGCTTTGCCGGAAACTGCAAAAAGATCGAAAACGAATCGTCCTGACCAACGGCTGTTTTGACCTTTTACATGTGGGTCACATTAAACTGTTTTCGGCCTCCAAAAATCTGGGAGATGTATTGATTGTTGCCATTGATGATGATGATTCCGTAAGACGCCTCAAAGGTCCCGATCGACCCGTTATCAGCGCTACCGAGCGGGTTCGCATTCTCAGCGCCCTCGACAGCGTGGACTATATGGTCGTATTTGCTACCAGGGACCTGGATAAAGTTATTGCCGGGATTCGTCCGGATGTATTGACCAAAGGCAGCAACTACGAATCTGAAGAAGTAATGGGACGGGATATTGTTGAAAGTTATGGCGGACGGGTGGAATTAATTCCGATTACCGAAAAAATATCCTCAACTCAGATTATTAATACGATCAAAAAAAAGTAAGCGTTCAGGGGTTTGGATTGAAATTGGCCGCTGAAAAAAAAGAGGGACTAAATATCCGTAAAACTCCTGAAGGCCTTGTATTTAAAGTCCTGGTGCAGCCGAGATCATCGAAAAATATGATCGCCGGACTGCACAATGAGGCCCTCAAAATAAAGCTGACCGCACCGCCGGTTGACAACGCCGCCAACCAAATGTGCCTTAAATTTCTCGCCAAATGCCTCGACGTTTCAAAATCCTCCCTGGAGATAATCGCCGGGCACAACAGTCGCCATAAGCAAATACTTCTGCGATCTGATCAAATCAAATTAACCCCAGGCGGATACAAACATCTCAAACAGCTCATTGAAAACCTGGCAGCACACCCTAACCCGGACAAGCCGGAATTGAAGATTGAAGATTGACGATTGAAGATTTGTGGTATCGCTTCGCTCTGTCTTTTCTATTTAAATCGATCGTTCGACCCAGTCGTTAGACTCTGAGGCTCTCGAAGGGAGGCTCTCGACGGGCAGAATACATTCTAATTGATCCGCCGGCTTCCAGCTCCGCTTCCAGCCCGTAAGGCATACAGGCCGGAGGGTAGAGCTTACAGCTTGGAGAGAGGCGGGTTTTCATCTTGCCAAAAAGCCCGGTATAAGCTATAGTTTAATATAGCTTTTCAGATTTTATTTGAAAGGATGTTTGCTATGCACAGCGCGGTAGTTATTATTTTGCTGATTGTTTTTTCTTTCTTACCTTCCGGTTGCGCTCCCCGTATCACCCCTGAGGAAGCCAAGGTACTGGTTGTCCTGGATGAAGTTGAGCGGGGGGTTGAATCTAATATCGATTATGAACAATTCGTACAGTTGCTAAAGACGGCCAAGGCTGAAATAGAAATTCTTAAGCAAAGTAGTAAACAAAATCCCTGTTTTACCAACGCCGTAAAAAAATGCTTTGCATCATATGAAATAGCCAGAAAAGCGTGGAAAAGGAAAATGGAAGCAACGGATGAAAAAAGGAAAGAGGATATGGAAATGACGCTGGCTTTTTCCCTGTCGTTTTCTGCGCTCAATATTAAAAAAGCAAATAAATGCTACAAGTAAGAAATGCCTAATCCGCCGGAGGCGGACTAAAGTGCCTAAAATTAAGGATGGATGCCGTTCTATTTAAAAAGATATAATTCTCAATTTAAGCAATGGTGTATCTGCTGTAAATTTTCCCTGCCAAACTCTTAATTCCCCTCAGCAAACTGTTTAAAGGAGCCCTTCATCTATTAACTGGGTCATGGACTGCTGACCGACATTGGTGACCTTGCTCAGCGCCTGGGTTAGGTGGAAACCGGTTTCATGTGCCACCCCTGAATTCAGCATCACCATAGCGGCATCTAAATCTTTTTGGGCCTCCAGCCAGGCATCATGCGGGGCGGTTTTTTGGGCAACATTAATTTCATTGCCTATCATGCTGACGAGTGTTTTGAGCATTTTTTCTGCTCCGAATTTATCTGGTTCAGAAAGCGCCAGGCAGACTTCAGCCATCTGAGTTGCCCAGATAAGACCGCTTTTGAGTTTTTCGCTTTGGGAAAACGCCGTTATCGCTTCGCTGGTTTTCATATTATTCCCTGTTGATAGTGGATGCCATATAACCGGCGCCAAATCCATTATCGATATTGACAACCGACACATTCGAGCTGCAGCTGTTTAGCATGGCAAAAAGTGCCGTCAGTCCACCGAGATTGACGCCATATCCTACACTGGTCGGAACGGCTATGACCGGTCGATCCACCATACCTGCCACGACACTGGGAAGCGCGCCTTCCATACCGGCCACGACAATCAAAACGTTCGCTTGATCAATGGCTTGATGGTGATCCAGCAATCGATGGATACCGGATACTCCGACATCGAAGATGGTATCAACGCTGTTTCCCATGGCCCTGGCTGTCAAATACGCCTCTCTGGCCACTGGAATATCCGAAGTGCCTGCCGAAATAATCAGGATGGGTCCACGGCCCTGTATCATGATCGGGTTCAGTTCCAGCACGATCATGCGGGCATCGGCATGATAAACCGCGGGGGGAAATCGTGACAGGACAATATCCGCCTTTTCCTGATCAACACGGGTGACCAGAATAATATTTTCCTGGTTCTGCATTTTCTCCATTATCCCCGCAATTTGATCGGCGGTTTTGCCTTCGCCAAAAATGACTTCGGGGAACCCCTTGCGCAGGGAGCGGTGATGGTCGATGTGAGCATAGGCAATGTCTTCATAGGCCATGTGCTCAAGTCTGCCGGCAGCATCTCCAACGGTGGTTTTGCCGTCGGCAACTAATTTTAAAAGTTTGATTAACAAATCTTTATTCATATAATTCCTCAATCAGACCCGGGTCCAATTTTCATGCAATCCCACGACAGTTAAAGAGTCACAGCTATTTTTCCAAGCTGAATGACGGGGTCTGATGACCCAAATCTATTCGGGGAGATCTTGCTCATCGATGGATCCTGATTTTGATGGAGCTGTGGTTTTATCGGTTGTGGACGATGTCTTTTTTGATAACGATTTCAGCGACCGTTTTGGCGA
>JAIVWA010000317.1:0-5894 GCA_049190255.1 Gammaproteobacteria bacterium
TAATTAAGCAATATTTTCCAGTTATTTTTCCAAACATATGTTTCCATCAATTGATGGAGAGATTAATCGATATGGCCGCCACGTGTCAAGCAATAAATGATCATGCAAAAGCATCTGGATCTTCTGGTTGCCAATTCAACGGTGGTTAAAGAAGGAGAGCGGTATGTTCGAATTGATTAAGAGTTGGATGAATAAGTTGAAAATTACCTATTATTGCAGAAAAGACGCAAATTGAAGTGCTACCTGTCCGACTCCTTCTTTTCCGCCAGCAATTTATTAAGTGTCACATTTATGTTTCCAAGAGACACTTTGATATCATTTAGCTGACTGATGACGGATTCCTGGTCAACGGAGCCGGCAGACAATTTGCCGGCTCCGCCTCCGATTTTGCGGGAAATATCATCCAGACGAATGCCCAGCGTGACAATGAAATACAGCAGCAGAAGAAACGTAAAATCTTCAGCCTGCCAGTAAAGCACCTGCCAGCCGATAATCATAATGATTAAAAAAATGGCGCTGGTAACAAGATAGGGACGATCCGTAATCCATTTTGTCATTTAGCCTTCTCGAGCTCCTCGTCTCTTAGGACCCTGCGCAAAATTTTGCCGACATTTGAAACCGGCAAGGTGTCCCTGAACTCAACAATTTTAGGACGTTTATATCCGGCCATGTTTTCCTTGCAGAATTCAAGAATTTCCTCTTCGGTGGCCGTTTCATCGGGTTTAAGCTCGACATAGGCTTTGACGATTTCCCCGCTCTTTTCATCCGGCACCCCAACGACCGCCGCGAGCGCCACTTTGGGGTGTTGAAACAGAATATCTTCCACATCCCGCGGGTAAACATTGAAGCCGCCAACCAGTATCATATCCTTTTTGCGATCCGTGATCAGAATGTACCCTTCTTCATCGACATGGCCGATATCTCCGGTCAGAAAATAACGCTTGCCGTCCACCTCCTGAAACACTTTTTCGTTTTCATCCGGTCTGTTCCAGTAGCCCTGCATGACCTGGGGGCCGCTGATGGCAATTTCTCCATCTTCACCCTGGGGCAAGGCCTGGGTCGCGGTGTCGATGTCCAGAATTTTAATGTCCGTGCCGGGTATCGGAAACCCGATGGAACCGATTTTTCGTTTTTCCCGGCTGGTCGGATTGGAGCTGGCCACCGGGGCCGTCTCACTCAGGCCGTAACCTTCAAAAATAACCGCACCGGTTTTGTCCTCAAACTGTTTGCATACTTCCGGAGGCAGCGGCGCACCGCCGGAAAAACATCCAATCAGAGATGTCAAATCGTACTGGTCAATCTGAGCATAATTGGTGAAAGCCACAAAAATAGTCGGCACCGCAGGCATAATGGTCGGTCTGTATTTCTGGACGGCCTTGAGCACTTCAGTGAACGGGGGGTTACCCGCCCGGGGATCGGGGATACAGATGAGGCTGCCGCCGATGCCGCAAGAGGACAGCATGGCAACCGTCAAACCGAAACTATGGTACCAGGGCAGGACCCCCAGATAGGTGTGGAATCCGCCTTTGCGAAGCTTTTCCGGCTGCCCGCCGGGCTCATGGACGAACATCCCCCATTCCTCCAGGGCCGCGAGGTTATACATAAAATTTGAATGGGTCAGCGCAGCGCCCTTGGGCACCCCCGTAGTTCCGCCGGTATAAATGATCAACGCCAGGTCCTCGGTCGGATTAATCTCAACCGCTGGCGGCTCCGGCTTGGCACCCGCCACCACATCGTCAAAGAAAAGGTGGCCGGGTTGGTAATTAGCAGCCTTTGGAATTTTGCCCAGCAGCCCCCCCAGAAACGCTTTAACCTTCGGCAGGTAAGATTTGATGCTGCAGACCACTACGGTATCAACATCGGTATCCTTAATGGCATTCACCGTTGTCGGGTAAAATTGGGGATGATCCATGCAAAATACCGCTTTAGCGCCGGCGTCTTTCAACTGGTAATTTAGTTCGTTGGCCGTGTAAAGGGGGTTGCATGTCACACAGACAGCGCCGGCTTTGATGATACCGAAAAAAAGGGCCGGATAATGGGGAATATTCGGAAGAAAAATTGCCACCCGATCCCCCGGTTGAATACCGCGAGAAACCAAAAAGTTGGCAATCCTGTCGGCGGTATCCTTTACCTGGGAATAGGTTCGGGTGGCATCATTAAAAATGGTGTAATCCTGGTTGGGGTAGTCCCGAGCAGAGTCGTCGAGAATTGAAAACAGGGGTTTTTCATAATCGCTTACATCATGCGAAACACCCTCCGGCCAGTTGGAAGTGGGCCAAGTCGTAGCAACCATTTCAACCTCCTTGCGCTGATGGTTAGTACCCCAATTGTGGTAACCAATTGGGAGTTAATTGTAAGAATTAATGGTCAAGGCAGTATATTGAAATCAGCCGTAGGTGTCAAACAAGAAAACAATCGAGGCTAACAAATTAATAAGCAACAGAAATTATAGGTATTTAGAATAATCGGATAGAATCACATCATGCAATTTTTGTCCGATGGCCAAACCGAGGTCAAGGAACTGAGGACCGTATTTTTTCCCGGTTTCCGTTCGGAAGGTAGTCTTAATTTTTTCAAGGCTTTCCATGCCCTGGGGATAACGGGCCATGAATTTTGACAGCGGCGGGTTTAAGAAGGATACCATATCCCAAAGGGTGTCGGTGAAATTATCAGGTCCCCACCGAAATTTATCGGCATCATAAAGACAATCGGATATCAGAACACCTTCGGCGGTATCGATAGGGACATGGTCTTTAAACGCTTCGTGGTTTTGGATTGCCCGGCAAACGTCCTCAATTTCATCATAGGTCAGAGAATAGTCCCCAAGCACGGTGCGGGCATAATCCGCTCCATGTTTGGAGTGATCTTTTTTTTTGCGCTTGGCGTCATGCAAGAGCCCGGCGCATTGAACAATTTGAGTCCGGCGTTCAAGGACGGATTTCCTGTAACCCGCTGCCTGGCCCTCAACGCTCATCAGCGCACCGGCATCAATGGCGACTTTGATTGCATGTTGCAGGCCGTGTCCGAAATCATCATCCAGGTTATCACTGACAAAGCGGCATAATTTTCTTATCTCCGGGTCAGTTTTAAATAACCGGCTTGAGTATTCATAAGCTTGAGAGTGGTCCTGATAAAATTCCGGGGTAGGAAAACTGGAAACTATTTGGCGTGCTTGCTCGCGTAACCGGGCATAAATCGATTGCATGTTAGGGGAACCCAATCCGGACAAGCCGGAATTGAAGAATGAAGATTGAAGATTTGTGGATGTCGCTTCGCTCCGTCATTATTAAAATGGATCGTTCGGCCCAGTCGTTTGATCCTGTCGTCAGACCCTGAGGTCCTCGAAGGGAGGTTTTCGACGGGAAGAATTCCTCTCCGAGCCGTAGGCTTAAATATTCAATATTCAAATGACCCAAACAAAAAAAGTTGAACGCCCGTTCAGATTTCTCTGAACCCTGAACCCCTGAACGGTTACTCAACTTTCAATCAATGAAAATGGTTGACCACAAACTTTCCAGCCGTCATCTTCTTTTACCACGGTGAGCGTTTCTTCAACTTTATGGGTGTCACCGAGAAAAAATATTTTCGCCACCGCCCCAAAAACCGGATTAATCGACCTCCTCCGTTCACAGGTAATTTGGACTTCGGCCGTATTTTTATCCACCATCTTGGTTTCTAATTCGATATGCGCAAGAACCATTTTCTTCCAGCTGGTATCAAACCCCTCGGCTCGGGCCTCTTCAGCGACTCGATAAAGGTAATCACCCACAACATCAACCGCTTCATCTTCTTTCATCTCGGCGCAAAGGAGATCGTCCATGTCGGCATCCAGCTTAAAATAGGCCTTGCTAAAATTAACGGCTGCCGTGCCGGGGGTTTCATGTCGATCGGCACCGATCAACACGATTTGCAGGACGAAAGCCACGATAATTACAGTCGCTAATACTACAAATTTGCTGCCGCTACCCATTTATTCTTCCTCCTTTTAACCTTCAATAAAACTGATGATTTGAAACCCCTTCAGATGATTTTTTAACAATTTTGACAAGTCACCTAACATGAATCATCCCCAATGACAAGAATTTTTGAAACCGGCTTACTGGTTTTATAAATAGCGGATATATGCTATTTTTGTTGCTGGGGGATATTCGAACGTCTGGACATTAAACCTTCTAGATCATTTCGAGGGCCTGACCTATGGGAAACAAAAATGAAAGTGTCATCGGCCACATTAAAAATGCCTTCATATACACTTATGCCGGACTGAAATCAGCCTGGAAGAACGAATTGGCTTTTCGGGGGGAAGTGGTGGTATTGATAATAATGACGCCCCTGGGTCTTTGGCTTGGGCGCTCGGCCGTCGAACAGGCCCTGTTGATTGCATCCATCCTGCTGATTCTGATTACGGAATTGTTGAACTCGGCCCTTGAGGCCGTGGTGGATAGAATAGGCCCCCAACGACATGAGTTATCAAAACGTGCCAAAGACATGGGTTCTGCCGCGGCCTTTATCAGTATGGTCACTGCTGCCGTGGTGTGGGTTATAATCGCTTTCGGGCGTTTTTCGAATTAAATCGACAGTGGTTACCTTGGAAGACCGACATGTCAACCCGAGCCATCCAGTTTTTAAATCAAAAAAAGATTCCTTAAAATATCAGCGATAACCGCCATCAGACATTTCTCTGACTTTTTTCTCTAAAGCTTCGATCCTGCGGTTGACCGGATAAGTAGTTGCAGGAGCCCTTCTTTATCCATGATCTAAAAATTCATACTCATGTTAAAGGCTGAAACCATTCCATAAAACGCTGGTTTTTGAATTGCATAATATCATCCATCAATTGCATGACCTGCTTGGTTACCGGACCCGGTGCCTGAAATTCCCTGTCCTCGAAACGCGCGACCGGTCCAACTTTTGAGCCGGTATGGACGGTGAACATCTCGTCGGCCGAAAACAATTCATCCGCCGTGATGGGTCTTTCAACTATCGGTATGCCAGCTTCCGGTGCTGACTGAAGAATCGAAAGACGCGTTATGCTTGATAAAACCCTTCCCAGGGGAGGCGTCATCAGAACGCCGTCTTTGACAATAAACACCGATTCAATCGAGCCTTCCGCCAGAAAGCCGTCCGTACCCAGCATGATACCGATATCAAAACCGCGGGAAACGGCGTTTTTGCGAGCCAGATAGCCATTCAAATAATTGGAACAGGCCTTGGCGCCGACCGGAATCGTTTCGGGATGGATCTTGCGCCACTTTGACAGACAGACGGACAGGGTTTGTTTTTTGTCCAATACCAGTTCCTCGCTTTCCGGAATGGCAAAGACAGCAACATCCAGCTTGGAATCCAGGACAAGATCAATAATGGCTTCCTGACCCCAAAATGCCATGATTTTTATAAGGCCGCGTCCGAGATTGTTGGCCTTAACGGTCGCCTTAACAGCCTCAACGATTTCTTCTGTGTTGTATGCCAGCTCCATCTCCAGTAGTTCAGCGCTTTTCATTAGTCGTTTCAAATGGTCATCCATCCGGAACGCCACGGGGCCTTGCGGTCCGGGATGAATTCCAAAAACATCGAATATGGCCGATGCGCGTGAAAATCCATGAGATAAAATGGGCACGGTGGCATCGCGCCATGGAATCAGCTTTCCGTTAAACCAGACTTTCAGTTCTTTATTCATCAATCCTCCGTTTCTCTGATTTCATTGCTTAAGGTACAGATTCCCTATATCTATCAATTTAAAATCAGATGTCATACCTTATAAAAATCCGAAATCCCAAATCCCAGATCCGAAATCGAATGGATCCGCATTCCGCATTCAAATACCTCTGTCCTCTGTCTTCTGTCCTTGTCATCCGTCCTCTGTCTTCTGTCCTCTGTCATCTGTCCTCTGTCTT
>JAIVWA010000318.1:0-5870 GCA_049190255.1 Gammaproteobacteria bacterium
GGCCGGTTCCTATGCCCTGTCCCATTATGATTTGTCCCAGAATGTACTTGATCGGAAAATGGAAAATCTCAAAAAAACCGACGCCGATCTGCTGGTGACTTCCTGCCCGGCCTGCATGATTCAATTATCCTACGGTGTTCGCCGGCATGGGTTAAAGACGAAGGTTTGTCACATATCACAGGTAGTAACCGGTTTGGATCGTTAGGATGGTTTGGATCGTTTAGATGGTTGAGATGGTCCCCATTAAATTCGCTCCACTTTCACAAACCGGTTAACGACTATTATTCTAAAGGGAAAACAAAATGCCGCAAATTGATTTGCACGGAATCTTTCCACCGATTACTACCCCGTTTATTAATGACAGCGTTGCTTATGATAAGCTGGCGTCCAATATCGAAAAATGGGGGCGGACCGGCCTCAGGGGTTTTGTGGTGCTGGGTTCTAACGGAGAGTATGTTTGCCTATCGGAAGAAGAGAAACGAAAGGTGGTTGAAACGGTGGTTCAGGCGGCACCGGAACATATGTCGGTGATAGCCGGCACCGGTTGTGAATCCACTAAAGAAACCATCCGGCTGACCGCCGACTGCGCTGCACTGGGTGCCCATGCCGCCCTGGTTGTCACGCCCCACTATTTCGGGGGCAAAATGACCGAAGCGGCCCTGGTCAAGCACTTTACCGCGGTTGCCGATAGCTCTCCCATCCCGATAATACTGTACAACGTGCCAAAATTTACCCATGTCAACCTGACCGTCAATGTCGTTGCCCGCTTATCCCGGCATGCAAACATCATCGGGATCAAGGACAGCACCGGTAACGTGATTCAATTGGGCGAGTTTTTGAATCAGGTAGAGGCTGATTTCAGCTTGCTTGTCGGAACCGCCGGCGCCCTGTTTGGCGGCCTTACCCTGGGTTGTGCCGGCGGCGTGCTGGCCCTGGCCAATGTCGCACCGCAAAATTGTGTCAAAATTTACGAGTTTATTAAGCAAGACGATTATGAAGCAGCCAAGCAACTGCAGCTTAAAATGATTCCGCTAAATCAGGCCGTAACGGCCACATATGGTGTCCCTGGTCTGAAGTCCGCTATGGATATGCTGGGATATTTCGGTGGTAACCCCCGACCGCCGCTCTTACCGAGTTCTGAGAAGGATAAATCGGAAATCAGAGAGATATTGATAAAGGCGGAGTTGTTGGGTGCATAGTGACTTCAGATCTTCATTCTGGTTACCTATTCTGAATTCGCTGGTAGCTAAAGTTTATCTAGTTTATTGAGTTTATTAAGTTGACTGAGTTGATTGGTTGACTATGAATATTCGATTAGACCGAAACCTTTCAACTTAATCAACTATTCAACCAATCAACGAGATCCTAAGTTAAGGAAAAGCCATGAAGCATGAGGCCGTTGAATTACTATCGCGTTATTTGAAAATCGACACCACCAACCCGCCGGGAAATGAAGACCGGGGCGTGGCTTTTTTTGCCGAGATTTTGGAAAAAGAGGGAATCGCGTACAAGACCTACGAAGCGGCACCCGGGAGAAGCTCGATCAGTGCCGTTATACCGGGAACCGGCGAAAAAGGGGCTGTCATTTTGCTCAACCATATCGATGTGGTTCCAGCCAGAGCAGATGAGTGGCGTGTTGATCCATTTAGTGGTGAGATCAAGGATGGTTTTATTTACGGCCGGGGTGCCCTGGACATGAAGGGGCAGGGGATCCTGGAACTGCTGGCTTTTCTGGAAGTAAAAAGAAAAGGACTTACCCCCTGTCGAAATCTTATTTTTCTGGCTGTTGCTGATGAAGAAGCCGGCGGGAAAAATGGGGTGCAATTTTTATTAAACAATTATGCCGACGAATTTCAGGCGGATGTGGTGATAAATGAGGGCGGCTTTGGACTTAGCAGCGTGTTACCCGACCGGCCGCTGTTCATGATTGCAACCGCCGAAAAAGGGGTCTGCCGGATTAAACTGACACGCAGCGGTCCTCCCGGTCATGGCAGTGTCCCCCACGGCGATAACGCTCTGGAGAAGCTTGTGCAGGGCTTAAGCCGTCTTCTGGCAAAAGATAATCCCGTTGTCATTACCCCGCTGACCGCTGAATATTTTAAGCAGCTTGGTTCTTCGTGGGATTTTTTAAAACCCTATCTGCAGGACGGCCAACCGGAAACCCTCATTGAAGCTCTGACCCGAAACGGTAGGTTGGACATCCCCCACATGTCGGCCATGTTGAAAAATACGATCAGTTTAAATCTGCTGCATGCCGGAAACAAAGTCAATGTGATCCCCAGCGTGGCCGAAGCGGAACTGGATGTTCGCTTGTTACCGGGAGTCGATCCGGAGACCGTTATTGCTGATATAAAAGCTCATCTGGCTGATGAAGACATCAAGGTGGAATCTGCCGGGGCTACCAGGGCCAGTGAGTCATCGATGGATACCGAAGATTTCGCCATTATAAAAGAAGTCCATCTGGCGCATTTCCCCAATGCCCTGGCAGTGGCTTCACTTTTGTTCGGCGCCTCGGACTCCAGATTTTTCCGGAAAAAAGGGATTCCCTGTTACGGCGTATGCCCGATGCTAATCAGTCTGGAAGACCTCGGCAAGGTTCACGGCATTGATGAAAGAATTTCGGAAGAAAACATGATTAAGGGGACAGAGGTATTTATTGATATAGTCAGAAAGCTGTGCAAGATATAGTGAAGGTTTAGATCGTTATGATCGTTTAGATGGTTGGGATGGTCTATATGGTTTGGATCGTTCTGAGCGTCAAGAGGGTTGGAGCGCTTTATGGCGGCAGACGTTTTCGTGACTTACGAACCCGGTGCAGATGAGAGGGAGATTTATCGGGAGATCTTAGAAGACCTGGCGCAAGTTCACTTTCGCAAGAACGAATCAGAAAATAAGCGAATTAAACTGCTCAAAGAAGCAGAAATTATTATTGCCTTAAGTTTTTCTCAAAAGGAGATTGATCCTGCAGAAATCTCTTTGCTTCAAAATGTCCGCTTCATTCAGTTAATTTACGCCGGCGCCGACAACATTCCTTTTAAACTCATCCCCGAAGACGTCATTTTGGCCAGCAATGCGGGCGCGTTTGCCGAACCCATTGCCGAGCATGTCTTAGCACTGGTTCTTGCTTTGGCTAAAGATCTTTTGCCAAATAGCAAAATGCTTGGCGAAGGTAGATTTGACCGATCCGGATTTAATCAGGAGCTCAGGGGCAGTATCTGCGGTATCATTGGATTTGGCGGAAACGGGAAGGCAATTGCCAGAACCATGCAGGCCGTGGGCATGCAAGTATACGGTATTAACAGATCGGGGAAAACAGATGCATCCATCGATTTCATCGGCAATACCATGGATTTGAAAACGGTGCTGGAATCTTCGGATGTGGTTGTGGTCACCACTCCCCTCAATCGGGACACCAGAGATCTCATCGGGGGAAAAGAACTGGCATGGATGAAAGAAGATGCCATATTGATTAATGTCGGACGCGGCGATGTCATCAACCAGAAAGCACTTTATGATCACCTGAAGTCCCATCCGAATTTTCGCGCCGGTATCGACACCTGGTGGTCTGAGCCGGCCGGCCGGGGTGAATTAGAGCTTGATTTTCCTTTTTTCGAATTACCGAATATCATCGGCTCGCCGCATTGCGCCGATCATGTGCCGCAATCCATGCCGAGGGCGACCCGAAAAGCACTGAACAATGTTAAGCGTTTTCTACTGGGCAATAATATTCGAGGTGTTTTGGATCGAGATGACTACCGAAAGTAATTTATGTGCTAAATGACCGGCAGGCAAAATCAAACCCGGTGGAAATTGTGCTCGTGGGACCGGACATGGCGACACCGGATGTTGATCATGCGGAAGTCGTCGTTGCGCCAACCAACAAAGGAATTTTTCTTTTACGAACGCTGATTATGGATGAAGACAGCCTGGAAAGTCTTATTAAAATACAGAAAAAGGCAAGGTGTAAATCTCTATAATTCAATTTAATCACCCTTATAGGGGACTGAGTAGGGGCGGGGATAAATCCCAGGCGGATAAGCCCCGCCCCTACAAAAGCTAATAGCAAAATGATGGGAAAAGAGCATGAATAAATCGACAATTAAAGCCAATTTAGCGGTTATTGCCGTAGGGTTAATACTATTTACGGCCTGCGCCGAAGATGAGCCTCTTGAACCTCTCCAGGTCGGAAGCAATCCCGATCTCGCCGCCCATTCGGCGGAATTCAAGCAGGAAGTTATTAAGGTCACCGACGGCGTTTATGTCGCCGTTGGTTTCGGCCTTGCCAATTCCGTATTGCTGGAAGGTGACGATGGGGTTGTCATCGTGGACACCATGGAAAGCGCGGAGGCGGCTGTTCCCGTTAAAGCGGCATTTAATAAAATTACTTCTAAGCCGGTCAAGGCCATCATTTACACTCACTTTCATGCTGATCACACCCAGGGCGCAACAGTGATGGCCGGGGACGACAACCCTGCCGTATATTCCCATGAAAAAACACTTTACTATCTGAAACGGATTGCCAGCATTACCCGGGAAACAACCTATCGAAGGGCGATGCGTCAGTTCGGATCACTCCTGCCCGAAGGCGGTGTTATCAATTGCGGCATAGGCCCACGTCTGGAATTTGATGAGACCAAAACAATTGCCCTTATACCTCCCACACATACGTTTTCCGGTGAAAGGCATGAAATTACGGTAGCCGGCATGAAGCTGGTACTGGTTCACGCACCCGGTGAAACCCCCGATCAAATTTTTATCTGGATTCCTGAAAAAAGAGTGCTGTTGCCGGCGGACAATTTTTATAAATCATTTCCCAATCTCTATGCCATTCGCGGCACTGCTTATCGGGACGTTACCCTGTGGGTTAAAAGCCTGGACATGATGCGGCAATTGCCCGCCAAATATCTGGTGCCGCATCACACCCGGCCCATCACCGGAGCCGATCAAATTTATGAAACCCTCACGAATTATCGCGATGCGATTCAATTTGTGCATGATCAGACCATTCGCCTTATGAATAAAGGCCTGATGCCCCTGGAAATTGTGGAACGGGTTAAGCTTCCAGCGCATCTTGCCCGCCAGCCTTATTTGCATGAATATTATGGAACGGTCGCGTGGTCGGTGCGGGCCATATTCGATGGCTACCTCGGCTGGTTCAGCGGAAATGCCACGGATCTTTTTCCGCTGCCACTGGATGAGAGAGCCAAAAGGTTTGTCGATCTTGCCGGTGGTGAGCAAAGATTGACCGAGAAAGCCCATCAGGCTGTCGCCAAAGAAGATTACCAGTGGGCGCTGGAACTGACCGATCAGTTGCTGAGGATCAACCCGGATTCCGAAGCAATTCGCAAACTCAGGGCTGAGGCTCTCAGTGCCCTGGGCAGCAAACAGATAGCTGCAACTGCCCGAAACTATTATTTGACCCGGGCGCTGGAAGTCCAAAATAAACTCCACATTGGCATGATGAAGCTAAAAGATAAGGAGGTGGTTCATGCCGTGACGCTCGATGGTATATTCAGCGGAATGGCGGTGAATCTGAATCCGCAAAAGAGTGCCGATGTAGACACCGTTGCCGGCTTTCGCTTTCCGGATACCGGGGAAGCCTTCACCGTCCATGTGCGTCGGGGGGTAGCGGAAATTCAGCCCCACTTTCCCGAAAATCCGGATATTTCCTTGACCGTCGATTCAACCGTCTGGAAAGAAGTGGTGACCGGTTTTCGCAATCCGGCCCTAGCGTTGGTGAAGGATGTAGATAAAGAGGGCGGAACGTTAAAGATCATTGAATTCCTGAGCCTCTTTAAGTCAGATTAATCAACTCACTAAACCCAACAAACTCAATCAACTCAATAAACTAACTCCTCCGGAGAGAGCGC
>JAIVWA010000319.1:0-5867 GCA_049190255.1 Gammaproteobacteria bacterium
CTGTAACTGACAGGATTTATCTTACCGTGTTGCCCAGAGAGGTACCCGGGGATACTTATTTTCCGGAAATTTCCGAGGCCGAATTCAAGATTACTAAATCTGAATTCATTGATGGTGTTGAGCCCTACAATTTCTTTGTATATGAGCGAATTAGGGATAGTTAATTAGAGAATAGTTATATTGTGTATTTTGGGGAAGTTTTCGTTTTCCCACAGGTTCAGGGTTCAGAGGTTAAACAATTTCCACCATTAAGTGCTAAATGCGTCAACCCTGAACGTTGAACCTTGAACCTTTGAACCTATTACACTGAACCTGCCAACTCTCCGATATCTAACTAAATAAACAAAACCGGAGCAGCCATGAATAATGACAAGAACTACCACATGTCGCCGGAAGAATTTCGGCGCTACGGACGCCAGGTGGTGGATTGGGTTGCCGATTACTATGAGAACATCGAATCATTGCCGGTATTGTCCCGGTCTAAACCCGGGCAGATCCGGGCTTCTTTGCCCGCCTATCCGCCACCTGACGGCGAGGCTTTTGAATCAATTCTCAAGGACGTATCGGATCTGATCCTGCCCGGTGTGACCCACTGGCAATCCCCCAATTTTTTTGCCTTTTTTCCTGGCAATACGTCGGGACCGGCCATACTGGGTGATTTACTTTCATCGGGGCTTGGTGTGCAGGGAATGCTGTGGGCTACCAGTCCTGCCTGTACCGAACTGGAGACCCACGTACTTGACTGGCTGGTGGGAATGCTGCAACTGCCGGACAAATTTTTATCGACATCCACCGGAGGCGGTGTCATCCAGGACTCTGCTTCCAGCGCCACCCTGTGTGCCTTGCTGGCCGCCCGGGAGCAAGCCACCAATTTTGCCTCTAACAAGCAGGGTTGTGACGGTCGTTTGGTTGCTTATACCTCCAGCCAGGCCCATTCATCCATTGAAAAGGCCGTCAAGATCGCCGGCATCGGCAGTGAAAATTTGCGTTTAATTGATGTGGATGACCACTTTGCCATGCGGCCGGATCTTCTGGCCGTCCAGATTGCAAACGACCGGCGGGCAGGTCGCCTACCATTTTTTGTTGCGGCCACGGTTGGAACGACTTCTTCCAACGGTATTGATCCGCTTGCAAAGATAGGTGAACTATGCCGCGCTAATAACCTCTGGCTGCATGTGGATGCCGCCATGGCCGGTACAGCCGCGTTGTGCCCTGAGTTTCGCTGGATTCAAAAAGGGCTGGAAATGGCCGACAGCTACTGTTTTAATCCGCACAAATGGATGTTTACCAATTTTGACTGTGATTGCTTCTATGTCGCCGATCGTAATGCCCTGATTCAAACCCTGAGCATACTGCCCGAGTATCTTCGCAATCAGGCCACCGAATCCGGTGCCGTCATCGACTATCGTGATTGGCACATTCCTCTGGGAAGGCGCTTTCGCTCTTTGAAGTTGTGGCTTGTCATCCGCTATTACGGCGTTGAAGGCCTGCAAAATCATGTTCGACGCCATGTTGAACTGGCTCAGATGTTTGCAGCCTGGGTTAAGGCCGATGATCATTTCGAGCTGGCCGTGACGCCTCCATTGAATCTGGTGTGTTTTCGTCACCGGGGCGGTGACGAGATCAACCAGCAGTTGATGAATCGTCTGAACCAAAGCGGGGATATTTATCTTACGCACACCAACATGCACGATCGCTTCACCTTGCGCTTATGCATTGGCCAGACGAACACTGAGCAGCGCCACGTGGAGTATGCCTGGCGCAGAATTCAGGAAGAAACTGCTGCGTTGGAACGGGACATTTAGAATATTAAATTTTTTTGTGTGTATTTTGCGGCAAGATATTTTAATGTAAAAATCAAGTTACCCCAAGAAATGCCTAAAATGCACTAAAGTGCCTAAAATGCCTAAAATTGTGGCGTCGCTTCGCTCCATCTTTATAAAAGATAAAAGCGTTAATTCTCAATAAGTTCGGGCAAATATTATTTTTCGCGTTTTCACTGGATTCCCGCGAAAGCGGGAATCCAGGAGCTATTTTCCTGATTTTCTGAGAAGTTACGAAAAAGCAAGGCATGCTATTGTATTCATTAACTGATCTCTGGTTTGTATGCTGAAAATACCTGGCGTTTATAATAAAGACGGAGCGAAGCGACACCATAATTTTAGGCACTTTAGTGCATTTTAGGCATTCTGTTTTTAGGCATTTACAGGTTTATCCGGGATAAGGATATCATACTATAATTGGGTGCTAGTAATACGACTGGAGATTTACTATGAAGACAATCAATCCCGAGTATATCGAAAGAGTCAATCAACTGGTAAACCGCTGTCCTTATTTTGACCTGCTTTCCATGAAGATCTCAGAGGTGGGCGCCGGTTTTTCAGAACTGGAAATCGATCTGGCCACAAAGCATTTACAGCCATTCGGTTTTGTTCACGGCGGTGTATTTGCCTCCATTATCGATGCCGCAGCCTTCTGGTCCTTATTCTATGAGATCGAAGACCAGGAGACCGGCGTGACCACCGTTGATCTTAAGTTAAACTACCTGGCACCCGCTGTCTCCGGCAAACTCATTGCCAAAGGGCGTCAAATTAAATTAGGGAAAACTCTGGGGTACGCTGAGGCCGAAGTAACCGATGTCGACGGGAAAATTTTTGCCCATGGCACTTCTACGGTGATACTGCTTCCGGGCCAGGGACTAACCGCAGATCCGCCGTTACCGCCCAAATTTATTTCAAGTTAATCGTTATTGGCCCTAGAATCAGTTTGATAGTATCCCTATTTAATACTATAATTGATAATATCTGATGGAGGACGAGATGACTATTGGTGATAAGAAGAATTATGGTTGGAGTCAGGATATGCCCCTGTCTTTGCATGACAAGATTCGAGCCGATCTCAAGAAAGCCATGCTGGGCAAGGACCAGGAAGTTCGCAACACCCTGCGTTTGATTATGGCGGAGTTTCCTAAACTGACCGTGCCGATTACGCTTGAAAGCGGCAAAAAATCGACCCGCCTGAAAAAACCTGAAGAAATAACCGACGACGATGTCATCGGAATTATCAAGGGGCTGACAAAATCCGAGCAAACCGTCCTGGAGATCACCGGACAGGCTAGTTCTGATTATCTTGAAATTCTGCAATTCTATCTGCCGAAAATGATTGATAAAGAAGAGATAACCATCTGGATTAAAGACAATATCGATTTTTCGCAATTCAAAAACAAGATGCAGGCCATGGGGCCGGTGATGAAACATTTTGGCAAGCTGGCTGACGGCAAACTCGTAAACCAGATATTAAAAGAATGGGAATAGCGTTCGAATTATGAAGACATCGCCTGCTTCTCCCCTTAATAAAAAACGAGCTGCCGGTAAATTTGATCCTTTTAACGATCGATTGTCACGGGATATTCGCAATACCCTTTCAGAAGCTTTTATCGATACCTTATCTCGGATGGAACCATCGGCCTATCGAGATGAGGCAGATATCTGGCGTGCCAAAAACCCCTCTGAAATCTATCTCGAATATATTCAAAACCGTTTGCAGAGCTATGATCAGGTGTTTGAGCAGATTAAGGTTGGCCAGCTGGTTGATCCTCTGCTGCAATGTTTGGTGATTTGGAACAGCCGACTTTTTTTTGAGTTTCATGAGCATCTGGAAGGAATCTGGATCCAGGCCACAGGTGATAAACGACAGGCGTTAAAGGGATTGATCAAGGCTGCCGGAGTTTACATTCACAATGAATATGGCCGCCGGCAGGCGGTTAAAAGCCTATCCATTAAATCCCATAATCTTATCCGGCAGTATTCTCACAGTCTGACATTCATCACAAACCTGGATGTCCTTGCACAAAAATTAATAGCGCGCGATCCTATTCCCCCCAGGCTTGAAAATCCTGCCTTGGGAAAAGGTTAGCAATTCCATCTGTCCTATAATCTATGGATCGGAAAGGGATCATTATGGCAATTCATCTACTCGTTAAACTCAGCCGGCGAAGTGCAGCCATCTTTTTTTTAAGCCTGATTTTTACCCTGTTTATTGCAGCCGGTCTAAATGCTCAGCAAAAGCAGCAAACAGCCGTCCAAAAACATTGTCTCTGGGAAGTGGAGACGCCAACCAACAGGGTGTTTTTACTCGGTTCCCTGCACCTTCTGAAAAGCGATGCCTACCCGCTGGCAGCAGAAATTGATACCGCTTACCGCCTAAGCCCCAAAGTTATTTTTGAAACGGACATCGGGGCTATGGAGGATCCGGCCGTGCAGGCCAGGATGTTGAACATGGGGCTTTATCCGGAAGGCCAATCCCTGCTGCAAAATATTTCCGGCGATATGCGCATGGCGCTCCAAAAAAGGATTACCGATATGGGGCTGCCCATGGAGGCGTTTGTCCGCTTCAAACCCTGGTTTCTTGCAGTTACTTTAACCGCCCTTGAGCTTCAGCAGCTGGGATTTAGCCCGGCCTATGGCATCGATGTCCACTATTATGCCAGAGCCCGATCGGATGAAAAAGAGATCGATTTTTTCGAAGCGATAGATTACCAGTTGGACCTTCTCGGAAGCATGAGTGCCGAAGATCAAAACGCCTTTTTAGGCCAAACCCTGAAGGACCTGGAGATTGCAGCCGAAATGGCTGATGATATGATGCGGTACTGGCAAAAGGGTCAAGTCGATAAACTGTATTCACTCTTATTTAAAAGTTTTGAAGACTATCCGGAAATTGAAGATCGCCTGCTGCTTCAGCGCAATAAGGACTGGGTCAAGAAAATTGAGACCATGCTGGGAGAGCCTGAAAACATATTTATCGTCGTCGGTGCCGGGCATTTGGTAGGCCCCCAGAGTGTGGTCGCCCTTTTAAAGCAGAAGGGCTATAAGGTCAGGCAGAGGTAGCCACTCGATTCTCGATACTTGATTCTCGATACTCGATGACATTCTGAAAGGTCTGAAATGCAGATTATCGAGGATCGAGCATCCAGCATCGAGTATCGGGCGTTTCCAGCAACCAGATTATCGGGAATGAAAATGAAAAATAATAAACCTTCAAACCGCTTGCGAAGCAGATTGCATGAGATTATTTTCGAGGCGGATACGCCGGCGGGAAAATTATTTGATGTCCTGCTGATTCTGTCTATCGTGGTCAGCGTTGTCCTGGTTATGCTTGACAGTGTCAGCAGCATTCAACAATCTTACGGCGACCTGATTTACCTGGGCGAATGGGTATTTACCATTCTTTTCACCATAGAATATGTCCTGCGTCTGTACAGCGTCGGTCGACCCCTTTCATATGCGACCAGTTTCTTTGGTGTGGTGGATCTGCTTGCCATACTGCCTACTTATTTGAGCATCATTTTCCCGGGTTCCCAGTATTTCCTGGTTATCCGCATCTTGCGAGTCCTGCGTATCTTCAGGGTCCTGAAACTGGTGCAGTATGTGGGTGAAGCACGGCTTTTAATGCGGGCCATGCGGGCCAGTCGCCGTAAAATAACCGTCTTTTTGTTTGTCGTACTTACGCTGGTCGTTATTTTTGGTTCTTTGATGTATATCATTGAAGATTCGCAAAGCGGATTCACGAGCATTCCGCAGAGCATTTACTGGGCCATTGTAACCATGACAACCGTCGGGTACGGTGATATAGCACCGCATACGGGTCTCGGCCAGACTTTGGCGGCCCTGATCATGATCATCGGCTACGGAATCATTGCCGTGCCCACCGGAATCGTCACCGTCGAGTTGGCCCAGGTGTATAAGAAAACCATATCCACCCAGGCCTGTCCGCAATGCAGCGCCGAAGGGCACGATCCTGACGCCGAATATTGCAAATACTGCGGTTCAAATCTGTAATCATCATTTGATTTCCAATGTTAATATGTT
>JAIVWA010000320.1:0-5862 GCA_049190255.1 Gammaproteobacteria bacterium
ACTGGATGCTGGATGCTCGATGCTGGATACTTGGTACTGGATTGCGGATTTGGGATTTCGGATTTCGGATTTTAATAAGGAAACTTTCGATTTCAGATTTCAGATTTGGGATTTCGGATTGAAACGGCAAAGTAAAGAAACAGAATGCATCGTCAATGGTTGATTAGGTTTATAGGTTAACTCAATCAACCCAATAAACTCAATCAACTCAATAAACTATTTATGCCTTGTGCCTTTTGCCTTGCGCCTATCTTTATTCACATCTTCCGAATATGGCGGGTTGCGGCCACCTCGTCGTTGAATTTGCGCTCGGATTGTATCATTTTCTGCTGATATTCAAGCCACTCTTTTTCTTTCAGTTTATCCAGAGTTTTGTGCTTTTTCATGAGGATGATTAAATTATCGCGTTTCAGTGTGACATTTTTCGAGGCTTTGCGTACTTGCTGCATCCGGGCTTCGATATCTCTTGATAGCTGTTCGATATAATTTGTAAATATTAAAACATTTGAAATGTTGTGGCGTTCTTTCTGCCTGGCTTGCAGCTTTTGAATGTTTTCACGCTTATCTTTTTTTATGCGCCTTAGCTTTTCTTGGGCATCGGTTAGAGTCCGCTGGGCCTCGGCCAGTTCTTTCTGACAGACCTCTTCCTGATGACGGTGATGGTCAAGGAGCGCTTGCAGCTTGAATCGGTACATAATTCGTAACCGTTCAGGGGTTCAAGGTTCAGAGGTTCAGGGTTCACATCAAATTTCAAACAAAGCCTCCATCTGAGAGACGCTGTCGTCAAACATAACGGTTTCCTCAATGTCCTGTCGCAAATAGGCATTTATTTTATCATACATTTCGATGGCATAATCGATTTGGGGATTGCTGCCGGACACATAGGCGCCGATGTTGATCAAATCTTCGGCCTTGCGGTAGGTGGCCATGATTTGCTTGAGCCGATGGGCGTTATGCTTGTGCTTTTCATCGACAATATCATCCATCACACGGCTGATGCTGCCGAGGACATCAACGGCAGGGTAGTGGTTTTGCATGGCAAGATCTCGGCTGAGATTAATGTGACCGTCTAATATGGATCGCAGGGCATCGGCGATCGGCTCATTGGCGTCATCGCCTTCCACCAATACGGTATACAAACCGGTGATGGTGCCCCGATTGTCGGTAGTCCCGGCGCGTTCAAGCAGTTTGGGCAACAGGGTAAATACCGAGGGTGTGTAACCTTTGGTTGTCGGCGGCTCTCCCAAGGCCAGCCCGATTTCCCTTTGGGCCATGGCAAAGCGGGTTACCGAATCCATCATTAAATTGACATGGTTGCCCTGGTCCCGGAAATACTCGGCAATGGCCGTCGCAATAAAAGCGCCCCGCATTCGAATCAGCGGTAAGCGATCCGAAGTCGCAACAACAATGACGGACCGCTGAAGTCCCTCTTCTCCAAGCTCTTTTTCAATAAATTCATTGACTTCCCTGCCCCGCTCGCCAATCAGGGCAATCACATTCACATCGGCTCTGGTTTTACGGGCGATCATCCCCAGCAGAACACTTTTGCCGACACCGGACCCGGAAAAAACACCCACGCGTTGACCACATCCGACAGTCAATAATCCGTTGATAACCCGCACTCCCAAATCCAGTGGCTTGTTAATTCTCCTGCGCATCAGCGGGTTCAGTGCAGGTGCATAAATCGGATAATCGGCTTCAGGTTCAATGGGTCCTTTGCCGTCAAGGGGATTGCCAAGGCCGTCGATGACGCGACCCAGCAATCCGGGACCTACCGGAACGACGGCATTCTGCTGTCTGGCGACAACCCGACATCCCGGCCCGATTCCCCGAATCTCTTCCAGGGGCATCAGCAGCACATGATTGTTCTTGAAACCGGAAACTTCGGCCGCAATGGTATTATGGTTAGAGGTATGGATATCACAGACGGTCCCCAGGCAGGATACGGGACCCTGGGCTTCGACAACCAGACCGACGACATTGGTCACGCGACCGGTCGCCCGAATCGAACAGGTTGATTCCAGACAGGTATGGAATTTCGTTAAACTGACTCCGTTAGAGATCATAATAAGATTGAAGAATGAAGATTGAAGAATGAAGATTGAAGGAATACTGTCATTTCTAATTCGCTTTTTCCATGGCGTTCCGAAAGGATTCCTCTACGGCCTGGAGCTGCCTTTCTATTCGGGCGTCAATTTCACCTAAATCCGTTTCAATCACACAGCCGCCGCTCTGAATACTCTCTTCGGCTTCAAAGGTGACATTATCAATATCTGAAACCAGGTTTGACAGCTGATACCTGGTCTCGCTGAAAAATTGCAGGTCGGATGGACTCATCTTGATTTTAATTTTGCCGGGATCATCGACTTTAGCAAGGGCCTCTTTGGCAACGCACAGCACCGTTTCTTTGTCGGTGGCGATCTCGCGGCAGATGACTTTTTGAGCGATGGCCAGGGCCAATTCCACCACTTCTTTTTCAATATGCTGATAGGTCTCTTCCCGTATTCTATCCAGCTGAATCAATGCGTCCCTAATACTGCTTACCAGCGGCTCTATTTTTTGGGTTCCCTGCTCAAACCCAGCGTTTTCACCTTCGCGCAAGCCCTCGGCAAATCCTTTTTGGTAGGCCTGTTCCACCCGTTCGTCAGCCGTCAATACCCGTCTCTTATACAGTGGATTCATACCGCC
This sequence comes from Gammaproteobacteria bacterium, assembly GCA_049190255.1. Lineage (GTDB taxonomy): Bacteria > Desulfobacterota > Desulfobacteria > Desulfobacterales > JAFDCJ01 > JAFDCJ01. Next base: position 2,689 of record JAIVWA010000320.1, read on the forward strand.
GGCACCCGATTCCGATTGCGTACAGACCGGTTCGGTATTGTCATAACGGGCCCTTTGAAAATTGTCTTCCGGCGGCAAACACCGCTGAACACCCACCGGGCCGTCTACCGGTATATCCGGAAAATAATGCAACTTGAAACCGGTCGGTCTTCTCTGGGATGGGCGACTTTCATTGTTAGTCAATGATTTCTTCTCCCCGGCGGCCACTGATAATTATTTCTCCTTTGGCTTCCATTTCCTGGATTATTGCGGTGATGGTCTGCTGGGCATCGGAAACCTCCTTCATCCTGACCGGTCCCAGGTCCTCCATCTCTTCCTGCAACACTGAACCGGCACGTTCCGACATGTTTTTGAATACCTTCTCCTTGACTTCCTCAGAGGCGGCTTTAAGCGCTATGGCAAGCTCCACTGTCCCGACTTTGCGGAGCAGCTTCTGAAATCCTCTATCATCCACCAGCACCAAATCCTCAAATACGAACATTTTTTGCTTGATCTGGGCGGCCATTTCCGCATCTGTTTCTTCGATTTCATTTAATATCAATTCACTTGAAATTTCATCCGTCTGGTTCAAAATTTCAGCCAGACGGTCGACACCGCCGCTGATATTCACCACTGAACTTTTTTTGTTTTTTAGAATTTCTTTGAAGGCGTCATTGACCTCATCGATCATTTCGGCGTTTACCTTCTCCAGGGTGGCGACCCTCACGGCGACATCTGCTTTTATCTCGTCCGGCAGTTGGGCCACAACATCGCTGGCAACGGCTGTTTTAAGATGAATCAGAATTATGGCGATCGTCTGGGGATGCTCATCTTTGATCAGATCATAAATCTCATCGGCATCTAGAGATAAGATGGCTTCCAACCCTTGGGTCTCTTCAGATGGATCTTCCTTCCCCTGCAGGCCTTTTGGGGTTTGATTCGCTTTGACGGGAGCAGCCAGTTGCGCTGCTCGCGTCTTCAGGGCCGCATTGGCCGTAAACTCCCGGGCCACATATTCGATAACCTGAGTTGAAATCGTGCCCATTTTATCCAGATGTCGATTCACCACTTTTCTCTCGTTATCGGACAACCCGTTGAGAACCGTCCCGGTAACCTCGGGTCCCAAAGAACGTATCAAAATTGCTGCTTTTAGCGGGCCGGCTAGATTTCTAGTATCCATATTTACCAGTAAAAAAAATGCCTAAAATGCCTAAAATTCGAAGTCCTAATCCGCCTTAGGCGGACTATCTTTTTAAAATTGATTTCGCCAACAACGTTCTTTAGACCAGTTGCCAGTAACCAGAGACCAGTAACCACTATGCGAGACATAACAAATAAGTGTCTTAGATATATTGACTGGATTTTATTTGGGCTTCCTTGCCATGGATTCAGTTCTCCTGAATCCAGTCACGCACGACACCCAGAGAGGCTTCTTTATCAGTGGCAATTAACTCAGAGGCCTTATCTCTGAAAACAAGCTGGGTACCATTCGGATCAAACTCTCCTTCGAGTTCACCGACTGTTTTGGGCAGTTGTTTGAACATCTGCATATCCCCGAAGGAATATTCGGTCAGCCATCTGACCAGCGGTTTCACAAAAAACATGAAAGACAGGATTAAGAAAAGACTTAAAAATCCATATTTCAGAAAAGGCTGGTATTTTTTCAGCAGGTCCATCCATCCTTCCTCGGCGACGATGGTGTCCGTGACTGTCATTTTCGTCGTCTCAAAAGGGATGTTGACGATGTCAATTTGGTCTCCTCTGGATTTATCAAAATTTACCGCCCGTTTAACAATGCTTTCAAACTTCTGCATCTCTTCCGGCGTTCGGGCCACATATTGCCACTCAACTTCTTGTCCTTTTTTTTCAATACGCTTATAGGTGCCGTCCACAAGAACTGCGACTGAAATCCGGGTCATTTCTCCCACCGGTTCCTTTATGTGGCTGATCACCTTGCCGATCTCGTAATTAACGGTGCGGTCACTTTTTTCAAAGGCTCTATTACTTTCGGCCAGGCTGCTCTGCTGGCCGGCGGCGGCATCACCGGGCAGATTGGAACGAATGCCCGGAATTCCCTGGGGAATGGTCCCGGGATCAGCCGACATTTCCTTTAATTGCTGTTCGCTGCGGACCACTCGGTTGTCCGGCAGATAGTGTTCTTCGGTTCTTTCCTGTTTTTTGAAATCGAACGAACCGGATAACCTGACGATGGCCTTGTTTTCTCCCAAAGCCGATTCCAGCATGGTCCTAACCCGAGATTCCAGCGCTTTTTCAACCCGATCCTGATAATCTAACTGGTCTGAACTGAGACTGCCGAACGAAGATGGATTTTTAGCACCGGCCAGGAGCTTTCCCATACTATCGACAACGGTCACATTTTCAGGACTCAACCGTGCCACGCTGGATGATACCAAATGCACAATTCCGTTAACCTGACTCTGGTTTAACCACTTTCCGGGTCGCAGTTTCAGGACAATAGAGGCCGTTGCCGGTTCTTCCTCTTCAACAAAAAGCGATTTTTCGGTCATCACGATATGGACCCGGGAACTTTCGATTTCCGAGATTTGATTGATGGTCCTGGCCAATTCCCCCTGAAGCGCTCTTTGATAGTTGACGTTCTGGGCAAAGGCGGTCATCCCCAGTTTTGTATTGTCAAAAATCTCAAACCCGACCCCACTGCCCCGGGGGATCCCCTCGGATGCCAGTTGCATCCGGGTCTCATATATAAGTTCCTGGGGGATTAGGATGGTGGAACCATTGGATGCAATGCGATATTCAATTTTTTGTTCTCTGAGTCTGGATAAAATCGCGCTGGCATCTTCTGCATCCAGCTGGCCATAGAGGGGCTGGAATTCAGCTTTCCCCGTCCAGTTCATCAGAAAAACAAATCCGGCAATAGAGCCTAAAATTAAGGTTACCAGGGTTATTCTTTTCCCGAGGCTCAGATTGGAAAAGGCCGCATTAAGTTGTGACAGTATTTGACGCATAGCTTCCTAAAACTCCTAACTCGAATCCGCCATACAAGGCGGAGAATTGGCTATTGAAAAGCGAACCGCAGAATATCGAATGTCGAACCGCAGAATGTCGAAGGGTGGTTTCGCTCTTGGCCTTCGTAGCCAATTTGGCGAAGTAGGCTCGCTCAGTCTTTTTTAAAATGGACAGAATTCATTTATTCGACGTTCGATGTTGGACGTT
>JAIVWA010000321.1:0-5859 GCA_049190255.1 Gammaproteobacteria bacterium
AGAAGTCAGAACAATGAAATGACAACTTAGCGTGAGTTTCTATTTTCATAAAATAGATAGAATACATTTACTTTAGGCATTTTAGGCAATTTAGGCACTTTAGGCATTTCTTTGGATAACTTGATTTTTACACAAAAAAATAACAATTAAGACACTAAACACCATGAGAAGGTAACCATGAAGCTTGATGAAAAGGTTATTGACCAAATCGTTGAAACAGTTGTCCGCAAACTCGCCGACCAGGATTCTGAAAATAGGGAAACAGCCAATATTTCTGAAAGCAGGACGGATGTCACCGATGGTGTTTTCCGGGACATGACCGTCTGTATTCAGGCCGCATCTAAGGCCCATAAGGAGCTTGTGGCCTTGCCCCTGGAAGTGCGCCGCAAACTTATAGCCGCCATACGGGATACCGGTTCGGCCAATGCCGGCGATTATGGTTCTATGGAATTTGAGGAAACCGGCCTCGGCAAACTGGAAGATAACGTCAATAAAAACACCTCGGCCTGTGAGGTTATGGGTCTGGAGGACCTGGTTCCCGAAGTTTATGCCGGTGACAAGGGGGTCACTCTCATTGAAAGACTCCCGGTGGGCGTGATCGCCTCCGTTCATCCGGTTACCAATGCCGCTCCGAGCATCCTGTTTAATGCCATCATGATGCTATCCGGGGGCAATGCCGTGGTGGTTAACCCGCATCCCAAAACCAAACAGGTGTCGGCCCGGATGATCCGTGATCTGAATGAGGCTATCATAGCCGCCGGTGGACCGCCCAATTGCCTTTGCTGCCTGGAAGAGCCTTCAGTCCCCTCGGCCCAGCAGCTTATGACCCATCCGGACATCGGGATGATTGCTGTCACCGGCGGACACGGGGTCGTGGACTTTGCAACCAAGACCGGCAAACGCGTTATTGCCGGTGGTCCCGGAAATCCTCCCGTGGTGGTGGACGAAACCGCTGATCTGAAACGTGCCGCACAATGCATCATCCAGGGTGCCGGTTTTTCCAATTGCATTGCCTGTGCCAGTGAAAAGGAAATTTTCGTGGTGGAATCAGTGGCAGACCAGCTGAAAGAAAATTTAAAAAAATACGGCGCTCACGAAATCAATGCCTCCCAGGGCGAGGAGCTGGTCAAGCACATTTTCAAAGAAGTCGAAGGACCGGGGAAACCCGGTGTCATCAACATGGAGTACATCGGTAAAACGCCTCAGTTCATTTTAAAATCCATCGGTGTGGAGGTGGGACCGGAAGTTCAGATCGTCATCCTGGAAACCAACAGTGATCATCCCCTGGTTTGGACCGAACAGATCATGCCGGTATTACCCTTTGTGCGCTGCCGCGATGTGGACCAGGCAATTGAATGGGCATTGGCAGCGGAACAAAATTTCGGTCATACCATGGCGATTCACTCCAACGATCTGACGAACATTCAAAAAATGGCCGGCAGAGCCAGCTGTGCGTCCTTTGTCAAAAACGGCGCCTGTGGCCTGGGCGGGGTCGGCATTACCGGCGAAGGTTATGTGTCCTTCCATATCGCCACCAATGGCGAAGGACATACGCGGCCCAAATCATTTACCCGCATCAGACGCTGTGTCATGACCGACGATTTAAGATACCGCTACGGAACCGATATATGAGAATCCAGCTTATTGAACATGACCCGGAAGATTTTTCCCGCACCAACATTTCCCTATGGGCCGCCGATAGGGGATACCGGGTTAACCAGATCTATGTTTGCAACAATGAAAAACTACCGCCGGTAGATTCATTCGACTGGTTGATGGTCATGGGCGGGTCACAACAGGCCTGGGATGAGGGGGCCACCCCCTGGCTTCAAGAAGAGAAGGCTTTTTTGAGTGACACTCTGGCCGAAGGTAAAATTATTCTGGGAATTTGTTTCGGCGCCCAGCTGCTGGCGGAAGCACTGGGTGGAAAGTTATTTCCCAATCCTCAGAAAGAAATCGGCTGGCACGAGGTATCGCTGACCCGGCAGGGACAGGAATCCTTCCTTTTTCAGAATGTTCCGTCCGACTTTGTTACCTTCCACTGGCATAGCGACCATTTCTCCCTGCCACGGAGCTGCACCCGGCTGGCCTGCAGCAAAGCCACCGAAAACCAGGCCTTCGTGGACAAAGACCGTCCGCTGGTGGGCCTTCAGTTTCATCCCGAGTATACCCGGGACATGGTAACCTATTACGCCCGTGAGCATAGCCAGGATTGGACATCCGATAACTATGTCAGCACCAAGGATGAGGTTCTGGCTCGAACCGAAGAGCTCCCTGATACTTACTGGCTGATGGAGACGTTGCTGAATAATATTCAGCAGGAATTTTCCGTAAATTGCTGAATGGCTGTTTATTTATAAAAGGATTCATTTTTTCTATTTAAGATCTAATTCGCACCCCTCAACTTTTTAAGGAAAAAAGGAGAACAAAATGAATGCAGATCTGGTCATTATTAACGGCAAGGTAATCACCGTCGATGGCGACTTCAGCCTGAAGCAAGCAGTAGCAGTAAAGGATGGTAGAATTGTGGCCGTCGGATCCACCGATGATGTTAAACCGTTCATCGCATCAGATACAAGAGTGTTGGATCTAAAAGGCAAACCTCTTCTGCCGGGCATTAATGAATCCCACATGCATGCGCCCTTTTTCGGGGCCAGCAGACCGCCTTTATCCCTCGACTTAACCTTCCCTACGGTCCAATCAATCCCTGATATGGTTGATACGCTGAAAAAAAAAGGTGGCCGAGGTCAAACCGGGTGAGTGGATTCGAGGTTTCGGCTGGGACCAGAGTTCCCTTGAGGAGTGCCGGAATGATCCCGCGAAGCTGCCGCGCAAATGGGATCTGGATGCCGTGTCACCGGATCACCCGGTTGCCTTTACCGATTTCTCAGTTCATACCCTGCTGGTCAACAGCAAAGCTCTCGAGTTGGCCGGCATAACAAAGGATACTCCCGATCCGCCATCAGGGGAACTTGAACGGGACGAAAACGGAGAACCAACCGGTATTTTCAAGGAGCCCGGTGCCCAGGCGCTGGTGGCCGCACATGTGCCGCTTTTGACCCGGGAGGAGAAGAAAACTGCCCTGTTAACGACCCTTAGTCATCTTAATGCCAACGGCGTCACCAACTTCACCGACGCCGCCATAGGACCTGGTGGTGAAACCTTCCTTTATGGCGTAATGAGCGCCGAATTTGTCGATCTTTATCAGGAATTATTGGCGGAAGGCAAATTAACCGCTCGAGTGGCTGTCCTGCTTCTCTTGGGCGACTACGGTGCGCTGACTTACGAAGATTTAGAAAACGGCCTTAAAACTTTTAAAGTTCCGTCCGGAGTTGATAAAACATGGCTTCAATTTTCAGGTGTTAAAATTTTTGCCGACGGTATCCCTTTAACTTACACGTCGTGGATGAACGAGGATTACGTGAGCGGAGACGCAGGTCACGGCACACCGGTCATACCGGGTGATACAGATGACGATCAGCGTAAAAACCTGATTGAAATGATAAAACTGGTTCATCGTCACGGTTTTCAAATAGGGCTGCACGCTACGGGGGACAGAGCCATCGATGCCGCCGTTGACGGCTTTGTCGAGGCCATCGCGGAAGTTCCCGGCGATCCGCGCCATTACATCATACACGGCGATTTTATCAGCTCGGATAAGGCTAAGGTTTTAGCTCAAAACAACTGCGGAATCGCCATGCAGCCCTTCATAAGTGTTATGATTTCCGACTTTGAAGCGGCGGTTGTTGGTGAACAAAGAGCCGCTTATGAATGGCCCACGCGTACGGTTTTAGATGCCGGCGCCAATCTGACGAGCAACTCCGATGCCCCGGTGACGTATCCCAACTGGAGATTGGGGGTTCAGGCCGCAGTGTTAAGAGAAGGTCTGGTTTCCGGCAAAGTGAGTGGTCCGGAAGAATGCATCACTGTCGAAGAAGCCATCCGAACCTACACTATCAACGGTGCCTGGCAGGATCGCATGGAGGATATCAAAGGCTCCATCGAGGTCGGTAAAGTGGCTGATTTCTGCATCATCGGCGACGACATATTAAACGTGGACCCTCACAAAATCGGCGAAATTCCCGTATTGATGACCATTGTTGGAGGCAAAATTGTATTTGATGAAAGCGCTGGCGCCTTTAATTAAGGGAGAAATAAATGGATTTACTAAAACGTGAAAACTTCGCATCAGGTGCCCCCTTTGAAGACAAGGCCGGCTATAGCCGGGCGGTCAAAGTCGGCAACATGGTTTTTGTCGGCGGTACCACCACCACCAACTCCCAGGGCGAAGTTGAAGCGCCCGGGGACGCTTACCTTCAGACCAAAATCATTCTGCAAAAAATTGAAGCGGTTTTAAAACGGGCCGGTGCCAAAATGTCCCATGTCGTCAGGGTCCGTTTTTATGTCACCGATATCAGCCGCGGGCAGGATTACATCAAGGCCTATTCGGAATGGTTTAAAAATATCCGACCGGTTATTACCATGGCCGAAGTCAAGGCCCTCGCACGTCCGGACCATCTCGTCGAAATAGAGGTAGATGCCGTAATGGGTTCATACCTGACTTCCAGGTTGACATGACTGCCCCTTACATATTAAAGCTGGTTCAAAATTCTGTATTCCAATCAGCTATTAAATACTTTTCGGTTAACCGTTCTGTGCGGGCGGGGATAAACCCCGCCCCTACCAAACAGGTTAAGCAACGTCTCGTAGGGGCGGGCTTTACGCCCGCCCGGACTGGGTATGCGCACCTGGTAATCGCTTAGGTAATATTAATATGAATAATCAGGCAAACGTCTAAATAATGCGGATGTTTCCGGTTATGTAAAGGAGGTGATATTCACTGGGTATTGGTTTTTTACTCAATTGGGGCATAACTTCAACCCGAAAAATAATAAAACGGAGGAGGGAAATGAAAGTGAAAAGAACAATTATATTGATTTCTATCATCCTGGTTGCAATTTTCGTCACCACCCTGACTTTTGGCAGCTTAGACGCCCAGGCTGCCGACAAAGTCTATCGCCTTAAAATCCAGTCCGCCTATCCGCGCAGTGACCCTTCCATGGAGCTGTTGAAGGATTTCGCATCAACGGCGAAAAGAATGAGCAAGGGACGCATCAGAATACAGGTGTTCGCCGATCCGGAACTGGTTCCGGCCGAACAGCTGTTCGAGGCCACTCAGAGGGGAACCCTGGATATGCTGCACGCCGTTGCAGCCATGTGGGGCGGCATTCTCCCGATCGGTGAAGTGGAGTTTGGTCTGCCCTATGCCTATAATCTCCCCGGCGAACCGGATATTTTCACTGCCGGCAAGCAGATCCGCGATCTGTTTTATAACACCGGTTTTGTGGAGTTGCTGCGCGAGGAGTACGCCAAACAGGGCCTTTACTGGCTGGATGTTCATTCCTATGGACCTATTTTCACCATGTCGACCAAGAAAATCACGACCTGTGATGACATGCAGGGATTAAAATTCAGGGTCGAAGGATCCTGGGCCGATTATTACAATGCCCTGGGGGCCCGCGGAACCTATATCAGCGGTATGGACGCCTATATGGGACTGAAACTGGGAACCATCGATGCCTCCCAGTGGGATGTCAGTGCCATCACCGCTCTGAACTGGCATGAAGTTGCGCCTTACTGGCTTATGGGCGGACAGAATGATGTGGTTGTGGGGCATATTTTGTTTAATATGAAGTCCTGGAATGCGCTGCCGGATGATCTCAAAAATGTAATGACCGCCGCCGCTGAAGATTATTTTAATAAACTCCTCAAGATCTATGTCGGAGAGCTGAAAAAAGTGGATGATCTGGTAAAGGCGGGAAAAGTCATCAAGAGCGAGATAGATGCTGCCTGTGACCG
>JAIVWA010000322.1:0-5463 GCA_049190255.1 Gammaproteobacteria bacterium
TCTACTTCAAATTGGGACGTGGATCGCCAATAGCACATATTGACGTTTTTTCTCGCATAGGATAAAAAGGCTCTCACTTCCAACAGGATAAAATGCTCAAATGCCTTGCCGAACAGTTCCGAGTTTTCCAAAATTTCGCCTCTGTTGGCCAGGGAATTTGTAACGCCGATATCAAAAAGATAGAGCTTGGAACGGGAAATAGCCTTTCTTTTACGGGTTTTGGTAAAAGCCTTTAGCTGAAAGGCCACCAGCGTATCTTCCAATATCTGGATATAATTCTTGATGGAGTTGGGTGAGACACCGCAATCACCGGCAATGGATTGATAGCTTATCTCTTCTCCATTGCTCAGGGCAATTAAATCCAGAAACTCGGAAAATTGGACCACTTTTCTGGTTAAGGCCTCATTCTGGATTTCTTCTTTCAAATACAAAGCGGTATAGGCCCTGAGTTCCTCAACATAATCATCGCTTGGATAAACTGCGGGCAACCCGCCCCTGTTAAGATAGGATAGTAAATCGAAGTCAGGGATTTCGGTTGACGTCAATGGATGGGTTCTTTAAATACTCACGGTAAGTCTTAATTTCCAGAAAATCGATCATGGTGACGTCCGGAAGTGTGCGCTGGATGAGTGTCGTTTTCCCTGTTCCTCTGGGACCGAACAGAAAAAACGACTTTTTTTCCTCAAACACTTTTTTTCTCGGTTTGCCCGAACCGTACGGTTTCATATGTTGGGCTGCCGCTCATTCTGCTTCCACAAGGCGGTTACAATTTCCCCAATATCTCCCTCGATATTACGATCTTTTCCACTTCCTTGGTGCCTTCATAAATCTCCAGCACTTTGGCGGCGCGGTAAAATCGTTCGATATCATAATCGTTAAAATACCCGTATCCGCCGTGAAGCTGGAGGGCTTCATCCACTACTTCAACGGCCACATGGCAGGCGTACAATTTGGCCATGGCGGTTAATTTTGTATCGGGTTTGCCCTGATCAAGCAGCCAGGCGGATTTGTAGACCATGGTGCGTGCGGTCTCTACTTTGGTGGCCATTTCGGCGATTTTAAACTGGGTAACCTGAAAGGCGGCCAGGGGTCGGCCGAATTGTTTTCTGCCTTTAACATGTTTGACCGACATATCCAGGGCGCCCTGGGCCAGTCCAACGGCGTGTCCGGCAACATATGCCCGGGAATGGTCAAAAAATTTCATTAATTGAATAAACCCGTTTCCTTCGGCGCCTAACAGATTTTCCTTGGGGACCCTGACATTATTAAAATAGATGGCGGAGGTGTCCGAGGCCCGCAGGCCCATTTTACCATGCATGGGATCCGCTTTATATCCTTCGCGGTCGGTTTCAACAATGATAATACTGTGACGGGCGGTTTTTCGTTCCACTTCGGGGTTTGTGAGACAGTAAACCAGCTGGAAGGTGCCGACCGTGCCGTTGCCGATCATGACCTTGCTGCCGTTGATCACATAATCATCCCCATCCCTGACCGCGGTCGTGGTTACGGCCGCTGTATCGCTGCCGGCATCCGGCTCGGTGATGGCAAAACCCATCACTGCATCGCCCTCAAACAGGGGCGGCAACCATTTCTTTTTCTGGTCCTCGGTTCCGAAAAGAATGAGTTCTTCGGCCCCAAACGAAATCGAGCTGAGTTGCTGCCCGATCCCCGGATCGATTTTCCAGAACTCTTCCAGCACCATGGCCTGTTCCAGATAACCGAACCCCGGTCCGCCATACGCTTCGGGGATAAAAAGCCCGATCAGATCCAGTTCTTTGGCTTTTTTCACAATTTCCGCCGGATAGGTTTCATTGATGTCTAAATCCCGGGCCACATCGGTAAATTCACCTTTGGCAAATTCCCGGGCCGCTTTTTGAATGATTTTTTGCTCTTTGGAAAGATCGAAATTCATGACAATATCCTTTCAATTTTTAACGGGTAAACCGGCCAACCGGCACACCGGCCTAACCGGACTTACAGTGGTATATTTCCATGCCTTTTATTCGGTTCCGGTCTTTGCTTGTTTTTCAGCATTCTCAGGGCTTTTATGAGCTGGGGCCGGGTTTCCCTGGGCTTGATAACGGAGTCCACCAGCATGTTGGAGGCCGCATGATAGGGATTGGAATACTTATAGTCATATTCTTCAATTTTTTGTTGTCTGAGTTCATCCGGGTTATCGGCGGCCTGGATCTCTTTGCGAAAGATTAGATTTACAGCCGCCGTGGTGTCGAGGACAACCAGTTGGGCAATGGGCCAGGCCAGCATCAGATCCACTCCCATGCCCATGCAGCACATTCCCATCACCGCCCCACCGTATTCTTTGCGCAGGGCCAGGGTAATCTTGGGCACGGTTGCTTCGGCGTAAGCATACAACATCTTGGCGCCGTGGCGAATGATGCCGGCACGCTCCTGGGCGACACCCGGAAAGTAGCCGGGAACATCAACAAAGTTGATCAAGGCAATGTTAAAGGCATCACAGAACCGGATGAAACGGGCGGCTTTGTCGGATGCATCTACATCCAGACACCCGGCCTTGATTCGGGGTTGGTTGGCGACAATGCCGACGGTGCACCCATCCATGCGGGCAAAGCCAATGATGATGTTGGGGGCAAAGCGGGGCGAAATTTCATAAAAATCCTGATTATCCACAACCTGCAAAATCACCTGGTGCATGTCATAGGACTTTCTAAAATCAGCCGGAACGATCTCTTCCAGGCTGTCGTCGACGCGATCGGGATCATCATTGCTCTTAACCACCGGCGGTTGTTCACCATTATTTGAAGGCAGATAGCTGAGCAGTTTTTTAATAATTTCGATACATTCCTGATCGGATTGGGCTACAAAGTGAGCCTGGCCGGTGATCTCACTGTGGACTTTGGCACCGCCGAGTTCTTCGAGACTGATCTCTTCTCCGGTTACCGATTTAATAATGTGCGGGCCGGTGATGACCATATGGCTTTGTCCCTTGACCATGACAATAAAATCGGTCAAGGCCGGTGAATAAACCGCAACCCCGGCGCAGGAGCCCATCATGCCGGTAATCTGCGGTATCAATCCTGATGCGGCCGTGTTGCGATAAAACATTCCGGCCACGCTTTTGGAGGCGAAAAAGCCTTCATGCAGCCGACCGCCGCCGGAATCATTCAAAGCCACCAGAGGCGCTTTAACCTTAATGGCTTCATCCATAATCCGGCAGATTTTCTGCCCGTGGATGGTACCGACCGATCCGCCGAGTACGGTCACATCCTGGGCATAAGCGAATACCAGCCGTCCGTCAATGGTTCCGTAACCGGTGACCACGCCATCCCCGGGGACCTTTTTTTCCTGCATTCCGAAATCAATCGACTGGCTTTGGGCCAGTTTGTTCACCTCAACAAAACTGTCCGCATCAAAGAGTAGATCGAGACGCTTGCGCGCTGTCAACTTACCTCGGCTGTGATGACGCTCGAGGGCTTTGGGACCGCCACCCATTTCAGCCTTTTTTTCAAGGGCTTCAAGTCGTTCCAGTTCACTTTGATGGGTTTTGGATTGTGTCATTTCTCACCATCCTTATTTTTATATATCAGAATTTATACAACTATATCTGAATTATGATTTCTTTGTATTGTTTTATCCTTGTGACGCTATTGATACGATTATAAATCTGGATCAAAAAGTAAGGGTGTGCTAGCGATTCCTCGCTCAATGCGGATACCGTATACAGAGTACCTTTTGGAATGTCAATAAAAGACCACTGTATACTAAAAATCAAGATGCCCAATTGAATAGTTTCTGTTTGGTTCTATTGTATGCTTGTTTTACGATTTTTTCCCCAGATGTTTCTTTCGTCAAATCCTCCCCATTGTCGAAAGCCTTGTTCTGGATTTGAAGATCTTCAGCGCACTCTTTAATCATGGAAGTTTTTATCTTTTTTAAATCCGTTGAATACCCTATCATCAAAGCATGATCACAAATGGTATTAATAACCCTCGGTATGCCGCCTGAATATTGGAAAATTTTACCAATTGCACCTAAGCTGAATAAATTGCTTTCCGTTCCAGCAATTTTTAGCCGGTGTTTGATATAATCATTTGTTTCGTTTTTAGTTAATGATCGGAGATGACATACTATAGAGTCTTTTTGCTTATTACCATTTGGTTTTATCTCTTTTACTAATTCAATTAATGGATTTTGTCCGACCAAAACAATATTTATCAATTGTTCATTATTCCTTTTGATTTTTGCCATAAGATCTAAATCATTAAGCAGGCTTTTAGTTGCCCGGTGCGCCTCATCCATGATGATGAGCATCTTTTTTTTTGTTTTGGAGAACTCCTCATCGATATACGCAAAAAAATCCTTCTTGTCTTCAAACTTATTTGGTAGCTGTAGAGAGTCTGCTAAAAAGTATAAAAAATCCAGACTCTCAATATCTGAATCATCAATCTTTGCGATTTTGAATTCGTTTTTAACGTGGCCAACGAGGTATTTAGCAAGAACTGTTTTTCCAGTACCGACATCGCCAGTTAACAAGGTGATGCCTTCCCCTTTTTCAATTCCGAACTTTAAAATTGCAAAAGCTTCTGATTGCCCTTCACCAAGCCAAAAATACTTTGGGTTGGCAGTATCCTGAAAAGGGTTCTCTTTCAAGCTGTAATATTGAAGGTACAACATACTAATCTGATGCTTTCTCTCTTGGAAAATCGGTCCATCGGAATATTAGATAGTTTAACGAGACTATTTATTGTTATCGGCAATTTAGTTAAAATCCTAAAGCGTCATGGTTATCAGTGAATGGGCAGGTGGAATTGTTAAGGTATAGGAAGGTATGGGTGTTAACGGGTAAAGTGATGGGGCGATCTTTTGGGAAGTGTTGAATCATAATTACGATGCGGCTATTGACGAATACACCGATGTTTGATAGGTTTAATCTATATCAAGCACAAATAAGTCCACGATAAAGCCAAACCTGCCGTGAGGCAGGGTCGGAAAGCCAACAGGCCTTGAAACAAGGTGGCTGGGTTGCCAAGGGATGCTGAATTAAGCCGGGTAACCAATTTGGTGCCCGGCTTTTTTGTTTGTGGGCTCAATTCTGACATGATTTAAGGGTGAGGAATCAGAGGGATGTTGAAGTTTGCAATGCCTTTGTACGAGGCCAAATATCATGAAGAGGACGAGTGGATGGAGATCTCAGAAATTATTCTTATGGATCAACTCTACAGAACCTATAAGAAAGTTACCCCGGCAATCAAAGAAATGATAATGGGCAAGGAGGTAGAAACACCTGATGGAATTTACCGGCTAAAATTGAAAGGCGGTGAACAAGGTGGACAACAATCCGAATTGTCCGCAGCTTGACGATCATGATCACAACGGGATTAACCAAAACGACATAATGAGATTGGTGAGCAGCCAGTTCATCCCCCCCATAAGGCCCTGACTTGGGCCTTACCATTCATCTTCTCTACAGCCTTGGCCGTTGCT
>JAIVWA010000322.1:5480-5819 GCA_049190255.1 Gammaproteobacteria bacterium
ATTGAAAGGCGGTGAACAAGGTGGACAACAATCCGAATTGTCCGCAGCTTGACGATAGACATCCCCCCCATTCAAGGCCCTGACTTGGGCCTTACCATTCATCTTCTCTATAGCCTTGGCCGTTGCTTAGACATCTTGTCAAATTGAAAATTTTATGTATTCGTATTGAATACTGCCTGGCTGTGCATTATAGTATGCCAATCCTGAAAGATTAACTTTGACTGCCCAGGCTATTTTACCGGATTTTTGGCATTTGCCTATCGGTGATCAAAGAAAGGTGATCGTTGTGGGCAACAGGCTCCTGTTAATCGAAAGAACTAAAAATGTATGTACGCTGGT
>JAIVWA010000323.1:0-5805 GCA_049190255.1 Gammaproteobacteria bacterium
CGATGTTGGACGTTCGATGTTCGACGTTCAATCTGTTAGCTGTTCCGGCTAGGGGAGTTTCATACAAAGTGTCAGGTTTCAAGAATTCGGAAGTTGGAATGCGGAAAATAAGAAACGGCGCAGGGCGTATGCAAGCGATCTGATCTGATTCTTTTCGTACTCGTTCTCGTGCTCGTCCTCGCGAATCAGAATTTTATGGGGGACGAGGGACGAGGACGACGACGAAGGTGGTAGCTTGTCGCGCCGTAGTAATAGGGCGGGCCTCCGTGCCCGCCGGATTCTGTTCAATCAAGTTTGGATTTTTGAATTTTGGTCATTGGGATTTGTTTGATATTTGGGATTTGGTATTTGTAATTTAAAAATTTCGATATCGTTTCGTGCTTCGTATTTGATGCCTTTAGGTTATAAATATTTTGACGATGGTTAATGCCCTGAGGCTGCCGGATTTACCGGGAGCTCAAAGGAGAGCATGGTTCCTTTGCCCGGCTCGCTGTCGACCCATATCCGGCCGTGATGAAAATCGATAATGTTTTTGGTAATCGTTAATCCAATTCCGGTTCCGGCCGGACGGCCCAGGGTCGGGCTCTTGACCTGAAGAAAGGGCTCGAATATTTTGGTCTGATCTTCCGGTTTGATTCCGATGCCGTTGTCCTGGACCTCCACCCGCAATTGATCGTTTACAGCCCGCAGGCGAACGACAATCATTCCGCGGTCGGGGTTACAAAATTTTACCGCATTGGAGAGAAGATTGACCATTACCTGGATCAGCCGGTCGCGGTCACCGGACACCGCGGGCACATTTTCAGCAAGATCCATGTCAATGGCGATGTTTTTGTCATGGATCAGCTGCTGGGTGCTGATAACCGCATCTTTAACGACCTCTTTAAGATCCAGGGATGCGATCACCCAGTCCAGGTTGGCCGACTGAATCTTTTCGTAATCCAGAATCTGGCTTACGAGGCGGATGAGTCTATCACTTTCTTTGATGATAATACCGGTAAAATTCTCAAGCCGCTCAGCGTCGATATTCGGATTGGTTAAGAGAATTTCGGCCAGGGAGCGCACAGCCGTGAGGGGGGTGCGCAGCTCATGGGTGACGGTTGATATGAAATCATCCTTGAGCCGGTCCAGTTCCTGTAACCGTAAATTGGCCTTTTTCAGTTCGGCGGTCGCTTTTTCCAGCTCACGGCTGTAGGCAATCACCTGTCGGGTTTCATCGAGGATGTTCAGTACTTCTTCGATACCCAGCGGTTCTTCTTTGACAACCGACGATACCATTATCCTGGCTGAAGCCGACCCAACGGCACCGGTCAGCAATTTTTCAGCGTGGCCGACCAGATCGGCATCGGCGCTGGTATGATTGTCCCAATTAATATTGTGTTTTTCGGCGAAACCGGACAGCGCCTCATCCGCTTTCGTTTTACCGAGAAATCGTGACAACAGCGACCGCAAATCCGGCAAGTTGACCGTCCCCCGCCGGAAGAGTGAATCCCCGGTTTCGCCGGAATATTTGAAGACATCCACGAACAGGGCGGCCTGGGTATGCTCGATGGCCCGGGGCCGGCCGAAAACAGACACGGCGATATAAACACTCACATTGACCAGTATGCTCCAGAAGGCCGCATGCGAGACCGGGTTGAAATGCTGCAGTCCGAACAGTTGATAAGGTTTAAGCAGTTCAATGCCGAAGGGTCCGGCTGTCAAAAAGTCCTGGTGAATCAGGCCGACCGGGACCAGTGACGGCAGGAAAATCGTATAGGTCAAGACCGCAAATCCGGTGATCAAACCGCTGATGGCACCCGAGCGGGTGCCGCCTTTCCAGAAAATCCCGCCGATCAGGGCCGGTGCAAATTGGGCCACAGCTGTAAACGACATCAGGCCAATGGAAACCAGGGCATAGAATCCGCCGAGGTAATGGAAATAGGCATAGCCCAGCATCAGGACCAGGATGATGCTTCCCCGGCGGATGAACAGCAGCAAACCGGTCAGTTCGCTGCTGCGGGAAATGGCCGGGATCGGCAACCGCAGCAACACCGGCATAACGAGATCATTGCAGATCATCGTGCTCAGGGCAATGGTCTCGACGATCACCATGCCGGTGGCGGCGGACATACCCCCGATATAAACGAATAAGGTCAGCAGTTGCTGCCGGCCGGCCGTCGGCAACGTCAAGACAAAGGTATCGGCATCGATACTGCCGTCGGCGAACTGCAGCATGCCGGCCAAAGCAACCGGCAAAACAAAAATATTGATGGCCAGAAGATAGAGGGGAAAAAGCCAGATGGCTTTTTTTAAATGCTCCTCGTTGACGTTTTCGACCACGACCACCTGAAACTGACGGGGCAGCAGGAGGATGGCCATCATGGACAGGAAAATGTGCATGCCCCAATCGATATAGGTGAAGCCCCCGGAGTTAATGGTTAAAAGTTCTTCGAAAAACGGATAGGACTGCTGGGGTGATTCGATGGTCAAGGCGCTTTGAAGATCGGAAAAACGGTGGGCCTTTTCGAAAAGATCGGCAAACCCGTTATAAAGTCCATAGGTTACGAAAAGACCCAACGCCAGGAAGGCCATCAGCTTTATGATCGACTCAAAGGCAATGGCGGCCACCAGTCCCTCGTGCCGTTCGGCGGCATCCAGATGACGCGTGCCGAAAAAAATGGCAAAAACGGCCAGCATCAGGGCCACATAAAAGGCGGTATCGCCCAACACCGGAAAATCAGCGGAAGTTGACGTTAAGGAAATTTCAGGGTACTGATTGATCAGAAAAAAGGTGGTCGATATGGCTTTGATCTGCACCGCAATATAGGGAATGACACCCACGACGGCAATGATGGTAACCACGCCGCCCAGGGTCGGGCTTTTGCCGTAGCGGGATGCAATAAAGTCGGCGATGGATGTAATGCGATGAACCTTGCTGATGCGAATAATTTTTCGCATGACCAGCCAGCCCAGCGAAACCATCAAGGTCGGTCCCAGGTAAATAGTAAGAAAGCTCAAACCGCTGCGGGACGCCAGGCCCACACTGCCGTAAAAGGTCCAGGCCGTGCAGTACACCGCCAGAGAAAGGGCATAGATATAAGGATTGCTGATGATGCTCCGGCCGGCATCGGCCCGTTTATCGCCATAATAGGCAATCACAAAAAGAAGACCGACATAGCCGAAGGAAAAAAATAAAATGTTTCCGGTTATTAACAATTATCGACCTCCCGTGTCACCGGAATCATCTGCACGTTCCCGCGAATGGAACAACGTCGCCAGGGCCGTGAGACCGATAATCAGGCACCAGACAATGAAAATGTATACATACAGCAGGGGTAAGCCGAATATCAGGATTTCGAGGTTAACCAGAGAAATGATCGGAAAGTTTAACAGGAGGCAGCCGAGCAGAAATAAGGCGACCAGGCGTTTGTTTATTTTGCTGTCACGTGTCATGGATCGCGTATAACTCCTGGGAGTTACTAATGAGAGCGAAAATAAGTAGACATCGGGTTGAGCAATATTCTCAGCAGTATTTAGTAGGTTGGGTAGAGTCCCGCCGTGGGATTCTGTTGGGTTTCTCCGCCTCCGGCGGACCAACCTACAAAAAGCACGCCACTACCAAGTAATGATTTTAAGGGGCGAAACCCAACAACTCCGATCATCCGGGTTTTCTTTCAGTTACCATAAACCAACCAGGCCCAAGTGTCAATTTGGATTAAATCTACCGTTTCGATAGCCGGGTCTGGTTTAAACAGCGAACCGCAGAATTTTTTATAAACTCCGCAAGACAGAATCTCTTTTTCGATTAGACTGACCGCTTTTCAGGGCAGCGGCGGCGCTGACACCTGAAACCCTGAGATTGGGTGCTTGGGATTTCGGATTTACTTTGATGTTGCCGTGGGATGTGGTATTCTGACAGGGTTAACCGCAACCCTTTAAATTTGGTGCTATCATGAAAGATGAAATAGTTGCCTTCTTGGCTGATTTGCCGCCATTTTCCAAGTTGCCTGAAAAAGAACTGTCCCAGGTGGCCGGCAAAGTTTCAATAAAAACGTATCCCCAAAAAACGGTCCTGTCCGTCCAGGGTCGAACAACGCTGGAATGCGTGTATATCATTCAAAAAGGATCATTGGAGCTCTTTTACGAGACCGATGCTGGAAAAACGCTCAGCGGCTTTTTGCAACCGGGTGAAACCTTTGGCGGAATCTGCATTCTGATGAACGCCGGGCTTTCGGTACGCACGGTGCAAACAGTCGATGATGCGACGCTGTTCACCCTGCCGCAAAATGTTTTTTTGGACCTTTGCACACGCTATGATTTTTTCTATGTCCATTTTGCCGAAAAATTTCGCGACCGAATGTCAAATGAAGCCTATGCTTCCATTGCCACCTCCGGACAGGTCCAGCATCTTCTCTCCCGGCTGGTGCCTTTTTCATTTCTCCCGGAAGAAGAAGTTGACCGAATCGCCGCTAGCATATCCATCATCTACCATCCGGAAAATACCGTATTGTTTCACCAGGGCCAACATAAAATTGAGCATCTATACATTATAAGTAAAGGTGCTGCCGAGCGCTATTTTGAGGAAAATGATAAAAAGACACTGAGCGGCTTACTGGGTGAAGGCGACATGTACGGCGGGATCTCTCTGCTTCTGAACAAGGGAATTCCCATCCGCACCCTGAGGACGACGGAAGATTCGCAATTCTATCTTTTACCAAAAGATATCTTCCTGGATATTTGCAAACATCATGAGGTCTTTTCCGATTATTTCACGGACACATTCGGCAAGCGCATGCTGGATCGATCCTATGCCGAAATTATCAGCAGCAATTTTAGACCGCAGGATGATTCCACTCAATTCTTCAACCTGCCGGTTGCCAATATCTACAACCCGGAACTGGTCGCCTGTGATCAGAATCTGCCCATACAGGCAGCCGCCGCCATAATGACCGAACACAATTCGAGCTCCATCTTCATCCGCGAGCCCGGAGCTGACTTTGTGGGGGTCGTCACGGACAATGATCTGAGAAAAAAAGTAACCGCCACGGGGTTTGATATTTTAAAGCCGGTTTCCGAAATCATGTCTTCCCCGCTGCGCACCATTTCGTCGAATGCTCTGGTGTTTGAGGCCCTGATGGGAATGATGAAGGGAGATATCAAACATCTTGGCGTCAGGGATGCAAACAATAAAGTCACCGGTGTCATCACCAACCGGGATTTGTTGAAGGTCCAGGGCCAGTCTCCTGTTTTCATCGTGCGCGAAATCGCGGGGGCCAAATTTATCAATCAGATTGTGCAAATTCGCCGCCAGGTCCCCAAACTGATTCAAACGCTGATCCATACGGGGGCCAAAGCCCAGAATATTACCCGGTTTTTGACGACCGTCTCGGAAGCTATTTTAGAGAAAATCATCGACTTCGCACTGGATGAGATGGGCCCCGCACCGGCAGGATTTGTCTTTATGGTTTTGGGCAGCGAGGGCCGCAAAGAACAGACCCTGAAAACCGACCAGGACAATGCGATTATCATTGAGGATACCTCTGACGGTTCCCGCGACGAGATCATGAAATATTTCCTGGCATTCGGAGAAACGGTCTGCAACTGGCTGAACGAAGCCGGGTACGATTTATGCAAGGGCGGGGTGATGGCCAAAAATCCCCAATGGTGCCAGCCCCTGGCAAAATGGAAGAAATATTTTTCAAACTGGATTCACACGGCCGAACCCGAAGCACTGCTACAATCCAGCATCTTTTTTGACTTCCGCGGGGCTTATGGTGATATGGATCTCATCGATGAGTTGCGCCGGCATCTGTTTGGCTCCCT
>JAIVWA010000324.1:0-5796 GCA_049190255.1 Gammaproteobacteria bacterium
GAGTATCGAGTATCGAGCATCGAGTATCTTGGTCGGAAGAAAATCCTTTCCATTATTTTTGACGATTAGATCAACTTGAGAAAATCATGATTGCTAAAAAAGCCGTGATAGTCGGATATGATGCGGTTTCACCGCTGGGAACCGATATGGCGACCCAGTGGGAGCGGGCGTTGAGAGGCGAAAGCGGGGTGGGGAATTTGACCCGCTTTGCCCTGGCCGATAATTTCCCGGTCAACATTGCCGGAGAAGTGGACGACATCGACACCGCAGACTACCCCTTTTTAAGCGCCCGCCAACTGGCGCTTTGGCCCTCGCCAATTTTTAAATACGCCATGCTGGTGGTTCACCGGGCCCTTGAAAAAAGCGGCATCGTAATCACCCCGCAAATAGCCCCTCGCGTCGCAACGACTTTCAGTTCAGCGGTGGGCGGGCAGGATGCGGTCCTCAACGCTGACCGGCGGATGATCGCTGAGAACAAACTGCCGCCGCCCTATGCAAATCCCAATTCCTGTATCAACATGGTGGGCGGAAAAATATCGATTTTAACCCGGGCTACCGGTCCGATTACCGCCACGGTGACGGCCTGCGCCACCGGCGCTACTTCGATGATCATCGGGGCCATGCTGCTGGAACAGGGACGTGCGGATGTCGCCCTTTGCGGTGCAGTGGATTTTGCCATCGTCGAACCCATCGTGGCCGGATTTGCCACCATGAACGGGGCCTATCAGATAAAGCCCGATCATCCGGATGAACCCCCCGGCAGGGCCAGTCGTCCATTTTCAGTGGACAGGAGAGGATTTGTCGTATCCGAAGGTGCCGGCAGCATCATAATAGCTACCGAAGAATTTGCCGAGGCCCACGGTCTGGATTATCAGATTGAAATCGCCGGATGGGGCATGACATCGGATGCCTACCATTTTGTGGCCCCCAACGTTAAGACTGTCACCCGGTGCATTGCCGATGCTATTGACAATGCCGGCATATCATCGCATGATATTGCCGCCGTCAATGCCCATGCGGCCTCCACCAAAGTGGGCGATAAAGTGGAATATGATGCGCTGAAAATCGTTTTCGGTGACAACATGCCGCCGGTGACGGCCAATAAGTCTCTTATCGGTCATGCCATGGGGGCTTCCAGCGCAATTGAATCCATCTTCGCCATGGAAGGTATGCTCGAGGGTTGGGTGCCGCCGACCATTAATTATACGCCGGACCCGGAACTGGTCCTGGATTGTGTACCGGAAGGCGCACGCAAACTCGATCAGGAATATGTTCTGAAAAACTCCTTCGGGTTTGGTGGATGTAATGCCTGTATTGTTTTTCGACGGGTAGCCTGAATTCAGATGGACAGAGGACAGAAGACAGATGACAGAAGTCAGAGGTCAGATACCCGTATCAGATGGCTCATCTGCACACTCAGAGAACGAATTGGGCATTTAGGGCTGAAGATTCTGATTTGCAATCTGTCTTCTGTTCTCTGTTCTCTGTCTTCTGTGAACTGACACCTGAAACCTGACACCTGACACCAAGAAATCGGGATGGAGCAAGATAGAGAATTAAGACGAATCATAGGGAAAACTTAAACATCCCCTGTATTAAGGTACTGATGAAAGCACCCAAAAACAGACGCGTGTTTGTTGTCGGATACGGCGCGGCCACCCCCCTTGGAAATACCTTTGATAAAACCTGGGAGCGGGCGGTTGACGGCCAGGCCGGTTTTCGGCGGTTGACCAGATGTCATACGGATTCGCGGGCCAATGTGGTCGGCGAGATACCGGACTGGGACCCCACGGCCCTGGACTTTATTGATCGCAAGGAAGCCTACAACTGGAACGCGGATTATGTTTTTCTGACCATGGCCGTCTGCAAAGAAGCACTGAGCAATGCGGGGCTTGAAATCGATAACGACAGCGGTCCCCGAACCGCCTGCCTGGTCGGATCGGCGCTAAACGGCACCGATGCGTTTCGAATTGCCATGGACAGGTATGTAAACCAGGGACCGTTGAAGGTCAGTCCCTATCTGCTTCCCAATTTGTGTGCCAACCTGCCGTCGGGTAAAGCCGGAATGCTGCTGGGATTCACGGGGCCCATATTTTCGCCCCAGGGGGCCTGCGCCTCCGGCAACCATGCCATCGGCATCGGCGCCCGAATGATCAGGGATGGGGATTGTGACTTTGTTTTGGCCGGGGGGGTCGACACCTGCCTGATCCCTGAAATCATTCAGGGTTTTGCCAACATGATGGCGACCATCAGGATCGGACCCAATGACCGTGCCTATGATGATCCGACCCAGGCATCCAGACCGTTTAGTATTGACCGCAAAGGAATTGTACTTTCCGAAGGCGCCGGCGTTGTGGTTTTGGCGGCTGAAGACAGATTGTCAAATTACGGCCTGACACCCAAGGCCGAGGTGATGGGAGTCGGCTGGACATCGGATGCCTTCCATTTTACCGTGCCGAATGCCGAAACAATTATTCGCGCCATTCGTGAAGCAATTGATGATGCCGGCCTCCAGCCGCATGATATTCACTATGTCAATGCCCATGGGACATCGACCCCCAAAGGCGATGCCACGGAGGTCGAATGCCTCAGAACCGTATTCGGAGGCGCCCTGGAAAATATTCCGGTGTCGTCGAATAAATCACAAATCGGACACACCCTGGGTGCTTCGGCGGCTATCGAAGCTGCCCTGGGCATCGAGGCCATGCAGCAGGGCCTGATTCTTCCAACGGTCAATCACATCCCGGATCCGGAATTGGCTGATGTCGACGTGGTTCCCAATCAGGCCCGCAAACAGCAATATGAGTTCTTTCTTTCCAATGCGTTCGGATTCGGCGGAACCAACTGCTGTATCATATTTAAAGGGGTATAATTTGAAGCCGCAACCCTTCATTCCCGAAATACTCGACGGCGATGAGCGCTATGTAAGAGACAAAACCGGCGGAATGGTCTGGCACCGCTGCAAGCAGCGCACTCTTTACGCTGATACGGACCGTTCCCAGGTGGTCTACCATGCCAATCATTTGCGATATTTTGAGTTCGGCCGGGCTTCATTAATGCGCGATGTGGGTTATCCCTATCGGAAAATCGAGGAAAGCGGCTATGTTTATCCGGTGATTGAAATCGGCGTCACCTACTACGCCTCCCTGTATTATGATGATGCCATCTGTATCCATACCCGGCCGTCGATACTTGAAAGGGTAAAGCTGCGCTTTGATTATGTGATTACCCATGAGTTGACCCATGATATTGTCTGCAAAGGCTTTACGCGCCACTGCGCCATCAATGCTTCCGGTATACCGGTGGAGGTCGATGAAAAGACGGCCCACCTGTGGCAGATCTTCCCTAAGTAGTTAAAAGATATTGAACAGAGGACACCGCTTAGATATCCAAAACGGGGTTTTAAAAATTTGTTGGTAGAGACTACAAATTCATGCCAAAGGACAGACATTTCAATGACGAAGGAGACTGTTCGTCTGCCGGTTAAGATGGCTGTTTGGCCCTATTTGCAGGATCACCGCTTTGAAGGAAAGGCCGTGTTTCCAGCGGTAGAGGCCATGCAAGTTCTGGCGCAAGCGGTAAAAGACTTTATACCGCAAACGAATATCACTGCCATTACGGAAGCAAAATTCGATAAATTCCTATTTATCCCGCCCGACACAGAGCAAATCGAGGCCCTGTGTAGTATTACGTCCTTTGAGAACGGCGATGTCGCTGCCGTATTACAGACAAAATCCAAGTCAAAGAAAGCTGCCATTACTCGTATCAAAGAGCATGTAACCGCATATTTCCCCCATATAAAGCCAACGCTTGCCGGGTGTCCTCATGGTCCGACCCCGCCTGGGGAAGGCGGCTATCTGGAAATTACACCCGATCAGATCTACCGCGAACTGGTCCCTTTTGGTCCGGCCTATCACAATATCTCAGAAAACCTCCTTATTCACAAAGACGGCGCCATTGCAAAACTCCAGGCCCCGATAAACAGCAACAGCGTCGATAAAACCGGACAACTGGGGTCGCCGTTTGTCCTGGATGCAGCCTTTCATGCCGCCTGCGTCTGGGGGCAGAGGCACGCGCGGATGGTGGCGTTTCCCGTGGGAATTGAAAAGCGAATGATCTTCAAACCGACACAGCCGGGAAATAGGTATATCAGCAGGGCCATTCCGGTGCGAACGGATTCGGATCTTGTGGTATTTGACATTTTTATTTGGGACGAAGATAATACCCTGTTTGAGACTGCAGTCGGCGTCCACATGCGAGATGTGAGTGGCGGACGGATGAAACCGCCTTCGTGGATCATTGCCTCCGGGGGGTAACAACCTAAGCGCTTAGTTGTTTTAGCCCAGGAAGGACATAAAGGATGAACATCGAACATCGAACGTCCAACATCGAATTTTGAATGAGAAAAGAAGGAAACAGAAGAATTAATTAAGATTTTCGTTACGAGTATCAAAACGGCTGAAAAGAAACAGAAATAGTAAACAAATTAAATTAAATAGCGGAGCGCGAGCGACATCATTATTCGATGTTCGACGTTGGGCGTTCGATGTTCGACGTTCATCTTTTAAAGAAGCCCTGTATGGCATAAATGCAGCCTGTGAATGTATTCAAAATAACTTAGCGCATATGGGCGGGTAACAACCAATTGCATCCCATGATACTGTTGATACTATCCATCATAATCGCCTATTTGGCAGGCTCCATAAATTTTTCGATCCTGCTTTTTAAAATTTTAGGAAAAGACGATCCCAGAAAAGGATTCAGCGGCAATCCGGGCGTCGTCAATGTCTACCGGCAGGCCGGATTGCTCATGGCCGCACTGGTATGGTTGCTGGATATGGGGCGGGCCATTGGCGTTGCACTGGTATCCATTCACCTTGTTCCGGCGGCGCTTGTTCCCTGGAGCGGTTTGGCGCTGATACTGGGAACCCGATTTCCCTGCTTTCACCACTTCCGCGGGGGAAAAGGGGTGGCCAATTATCTCGGATTTACCACAATCCTGGCACCGGTTGCTGCCGGAGCTTCCGCCCTGGCCTGGTTGGTGACCTTTGCAATTTTTCGCATCCCCTTTGTTGGATCTTTTGTGATGGTTTTTATCCTGGGCGCCGGAACACTGCTGGCCTGCGATTTTGATCCGCTGTCCACCGCAGCCGTGCTGGCTACCGTGGCGTTGATATACCATGGTCATAAACGCAATGTTGTTGAGCAGATACTCAAAAGAAGGGAAGCCAAATCAGAAAACAGAGGACAGAATACAGAAGTCAGATGACAGCGAACTGAAGACGGAAGACAGAGGGCAGATGACAGGGGATTTCGTTTTGGACACGGTGGCGAACAGACATTGCGGATTGGTCCGGTTTTCACCACGCAACTCGTAACCCGTAACAGTTTAAGTATTTTTGCTCATCCATTTTTCGACGGCCATTCGGGTGGCCCAGCGCAAAAAAATTTTTGTATAATTGGCGCCGGCAAGATACATTCCGAGCAGAAACACCAAGTGGGACAACCCGTATAACAAAGGTCCGCCGATGACAATTAGCCAGGGGCGGTTAAGATAGACAGCGAGGGCTCCCAGTGCGCTGATGGCAGGCCATCCAATGATATAGCTAAAACCGATGGCCGATACACCGAGAATGGTACGGATGGAAGGCTTTTCTTTAAAGGCGCTTAAATCCGCTTTATCCTTTATCGCGGAACGAACATAACCGGTTTCGCAAATTCGTTTTATGATGCTCATTATATTATTTCGGTAAATATAAAATTATATCTTAGCACAGGTTTAAATTTTTTGAAGGG
>JAIVWA010000325.1:0-989 GCA_049190255.1 Gammaproteobacteria bacterium
CAGGTGGGCGCGGCTTCCAGCCGCGATCATGCTGTCGCCCCGGTTAATCGCGGCTGGAAGCCGCTCCCACAACCAATAGCGCTGAAGCTAAAATTATCGTTTTCCCGCCCGCAAGGGCTCATTCCAGTTAAGCAGATTCGGCAGCGGAAAAGCCCAGATCAAAGGCCTTAAGATTTGAATCCAGGAACGCTTTTTTGGTTTTGGTTTTCATGGCCGTTTTAACCTGGTCGACGGTGAGCGGCAGAATCCCTGTTTGAATCAGGGCTCCCAGAAGAACCATATTCACCGACAGAACATTTCCGGCTTCTTTTGCCAGGGCCGCTGCATTAAAGGCAATCAGTTTAGCAGTTTTTTTGTGAATCAACTCCTGCAACTCTTTTAAATCCGGATAGACACCCTGGCCGATGTTTACCGTAAAAGGCATCAAGGGCGCAAGATTGGTAATCACCACGGTATTGGCGTTACATTTATTTAATGCTCTCAGAGTTTCAGCCGGTTCAAATCCTACCAGGACGTCCGCCTCACCGTTGGAGATAATGGTGCTTCTGGTATCACCGAATATCAGGGAAGACTCAACAACACCACCCCTTTGTGCCATACCATGAATTTCGCTCATGTTCAGCGGTATTTCGCACAGCAGCGCAGCTTCTCCCAGCACACTGGATGCCAGCAAGTTTCCCTGTCCTCCTACGGCCACAATGATTAATCGTTTTGTCTCCATAAATTTCGTCCTATTTCTCGTTTTGTTCGTTAAGATGGTTATGATCGTTATTTTCGTTTAGATGGTTATGATCGTTAGTTTCGTTGAGATCGTTAATTGAATTCGGATGCTGCTCCCTTTCATGCTTTTAATACAATCCGAAATCCGAAATCCCAAATCCCAAATCGAATAACCCGCAACCCGCACCCCGCAACTCGTAACCCGCACCCCGCACCCCGCAACTCGCAACGCGCACCCCGTAACCCGTAACCCGCAACCCGCACCCCGT
>JAIVWA010000325.1:997-5785 GCA_049190255.1 Gammaproteobacteria bacterium
TGAGCACAGACTGCACAACCCGTGCACAGATTGGCATCAATTTTTACCCTGTCGTTCCAGATATAAAAGGCCGGGCAGGCCAGAGAATCAATGCAGGTCCGGTGATTCTTGCATTTATCGGTAATATTAAACGGTTTGTGCTTGGGAAGTTTAAGGGCATTGGCGTACAGGGCGCATATCTCTTCGGAGATGATTACGGATATGCCTTCATAATTAATGGACTCTTTGATGGCCTCAATGCTTTTCTTTACCTTGTAAGGTTTAATAATGGTCACATGTTCAACCCCGATGGCTCTCACAACCTTTTCGATGGATACCCGGCCGAATCCGTCCATGTTCATCCGGGTCATGTCAACGCCGGGGTTGGGCTGATGACCGGTCATGGCAGTGATGCCGTTATCCAGAATCACCAGGGTAAAATTGTGGTTGTTATAAACGGCGTTGACCAGGCCGGGTATTCCTGAATGAAAAAAGGTGGAATCGCCGATAAAAGCAATCACTTTTTTGTCGTTTACCTTAGAAAATCCGCCGGCGGTGCCAACCGAAGATCCCATGCATATCAGGAAATCGGCTGCTGAGAGCGGCGGCAACAGACCCAGGGTGTAGCATCCGATGTCGGATGGAAATATAGTTTCCATTCCTTCCGTGGCTTTTTTGACTTCGTGATAGGTTGCCCGGTGGGAACATCCGGCACACAGCGTCGGCGGACGCTGGGGCACCGGGGGGAGATCCGTAAGGTCCGGTATTTCAGGCGGTGTATACGCCAGGTCAAAATATGTGGCCATACACTGCTTGACCTGTACGGGATTGTATTCGTAAAGGCGCGTAAACAGGTCTTTGGTTTTACCATTGATGGGAAGAACCAGGCCTTCCTCCTGGGCCATGGCCTTGACCGCCTCTTCCATGTAGGGCTCACCTTCTTCGACAATCAAGACCTTTTGGCATCCCTTTAAGAAGGTCTTGATCAGTTTGGGCGGCAGCGGATGGGAGAAGCCCAGGCGAAGAACTTTGGTTTTATTTTCAATACCCATATCCTGGATGGCATCACTGACATAATTATAGCTGACACCATTGCAGATGATGCCAAGGTCACCGCTGCCGGTTATAAAATTATATTCGGAATCTTCGGCCAGTTCTTGGGCGGCATCGTAGTTTTTCAGCAGCTTGACGTGCAGGTTCCGGGCGACGGCCGGCACCGGGACGAGATTCATGGGGTCCTTGGTAAAATTTCCCCTGGTAACCGGTTGTCGGATTTCACCCAGGGTTACGACACCGGTGGAGTGATTGATCCGGGTGGTGGTCCGGAATATTACCGGCTCCTGAAGTTTTTCGGAAAGATCAAAGGCATAGGGAATCATCTCTTTGGCCTCTTCCACCGATGAAGGCTCCAGCATGGGAAGTCCGGACAGTTTGGCGTAGTAGCGGTTGTCCTGTTCGTTCTGGCTCGAAAACATGAAGGGATCATCGGCCGAAAGAATCACCATACCGCCTTTAACGCCCACATAGGCCAGCGTCATCAGGGCGTCGGCCGCCACATTTACGCCCACGTGCTTCATCACGCACATACTGCGCACCCCTGAATTGGCGGCCGCAGCCGCGACTTCCATGGCAATTTTTTCATTGGTGCTGTATTCAAAATACAGATCACTTTCCTGGGCCATCTGGAAAAAGTTGAGTGTGATTTCCGAAGAGGGCGTTCCCGGGTAAGTGCTGGCAAAGGCAACACCGGCTTCAATAGCGCCCCGGGCAATGGCTTCATTTCCCAGAAACAGCATTTTTTCACCTGGATTGTCAGTTAATAACTTGTGCATAGTCAGGTTCCTTATATTAGTTTTAGATTCCTTTAAATTCAGGCCGTTTGCGGCCCAGACTTGACAGACCTTCCAGGGCATCGGCCGTGGAGAAGATATCATTTAAACGTCCGAGTTCGATTTCCACGGCTTCTTCCATGGATTTTCCAACCTGCTGATCGATAATTTCGTTGGCCAACTTCAGGGCAACAGGCGCCTTGAATCCGACAATCTTGGCAGTTTTGGATGCAAATTCTTCAGAAACCCCTTCGGGCGGTTTTCCGGACAGCAGCCGGGTTACATTTTCCTGACTGCAGGCCATGGCATAGGGTTTGAATTTTTCCGGGATTTCTCGTTCGCGGTATTTTTCGGGTTTTCCCTGGGCAGCAAGTTCCCGAATTGCAGATCCAACATCGGCGGGCGCGACAAGCTTGGTAACAATGCCGAGTTGGAAAGCATCCTGAGCAGACATAGTGGCTCCGGTGAAGACATAATATTTGGCCAACTCAAATCCGGCGATGCGGGCGGTGCGCAGCATACCACCCAGACCCGGGAAAATGCCGATGCCGGTTTCCGGAAATCCCATGGAACCTGCGGGAGTGGCAACAATTGCCTGGCAGGCCAAAGCCAGTTCACTACCGCCACCCATTGAGAGCCCGTCGAGGATAGCAAGGGTACGCTTGGTAGAATTTTCGATTCTTAGAAAGAGCTCGTGGCCCTTGCGGGTAAACTCATAAATGTCGGAGATTTGATCGGCCTTAATTTTGTCGACAAAATATTTTATATCCGCTCCGGCCACAAAGGCCTTGCCGGCACCCTGAAAAACAATGGCTTTAACCTCGGGATGATTTTCAGCCTCTGTAAAGCGTTCATCCAGCTGGGCCACCACCGTTTCGTTGAGGGCGTTCATTGCTTCCGGGCGGTTTAGCGTAATCGTGGCAATCTCATCTTTAATTTCAAGGTCCACGAATTTAAAGTCAAAAGGTTGGCCGAGGGAATTTTGCTGGGCCAGGATTTCGGGCATCTTAAAATCCGGGTATTTTTGGGTGATGGCCTCAACCGCCGCATAGGTCTTATCCACACCGATCCGGTTCATAATTTCAAACGGTCCCATGATCCAGCGCAAGCCGATCTTGGCGCCGCGGTCGGTGTCCTCGATGGAAGCCACCCCCTCGTCGACCAGGGCTGCGGCAACGCCGAAGCAGACGCCGTAAAATCGATCGACGGCAGCCGGAATCCGGGATTCGTCAACCTCGCCTTCCAGGTTCCAATTTTCATTTTTGTCCATCTGGGCCTTGAGGATATCGGCGGTTGCATAAAAGGGACCGAGTTCGTTGCCAAGGGTCGTAGAAGCATGCACCGCGATGGGGATGCCGGTAACGTTCATCAGCTCAAAGGGCCCCATACCGATTTTAAAGGCCTGTTTGGCAGCCGCTTCGATGGTCGCAATATTGGCCAGATCTTCTTCCAGCATCCGGGCGGCCTCATTGAGGAAGGGGACGAAGAAGCGGTTGACGGCAAAGCCCGGAGCATCCTTGACGACAATGGCGGTCTTGCCGTGCAGCTTGGCCAACAGCAGTGATTTTTCAAGGGTGTCATTGCTGGTCTCCTCATGGGGAATAACTTCCAAAAGGCGGTTTTTAGCCGGGTGGAAAAAATAGTGAAGACCGACAAAGCGGTCCGGTCGGGAGATCTGTTCTGCGAATTCGCGAACATAAAAACTTGAGGTGTTGGTGGCCAGGATCGTTTTGTCCGAACAAATCCGGTCAAGGTTTTTGAACAGATCCGCTTTGACTTTTTTGTCTTCAAAGACCGCTTCGACCACAAGGTCCGCATCGGCCACGGCGGCAAAGTCGGTGGTGCCCGTGATGCGCGCAAGGATTGCTTCAACCTGTTCGGGTTTGAAAATTTTGCGCTCCACGCCTTCCTGCAGCAGTTTTTTGATCGTTCCGAGGCCGCGTTCGACAAATTCCTCCTTGATGTCAACCATGACCACATTGAGCCCTTCCTGGGCCATTTTCTGGGCAATGCCGCTGCCCATGTTGCCGGCACCAATCACTCCGATTTTATTTATCTGCGACATAAATCCCTCCGGGAGAATGAATAATGAATAATGAATAATGAATATTGTTTAAGGAATTAAAATCAATTTTATTATCTATTGAGCATTGACCGTTGAACATGCACATTGGAATCGATTTCCATCCTTCAATAGTCATTCGTCATTCGTCAATAGTCATTCCTATCTGTTTTTCCACACCGGTTTGCGCTGTTCCTCGTAGCTGGCGATACCCTCCAGCGTATCTTCGGTTTTCATCAGGGTGTTCAGGAAAAGATCGCTGACACCTTCCAGGGCCTGCTTGAAATCCATCCCCAGGTGCTGCCGGACTGCGCGTTTATTCAACCGGATGATGAGCGGGCTGTTGGCCTGGATTTCTTTGACGATGTTGTCGGCGGTTTCGCTGAGCTGGCCGTCTTCGGCCACATGGGCAACCAGGCCCATAAGCTGGGATTCTTGCGCGCTGTAAAATTTGCCGGTCGTGCAGATTTCGACGGCCCTGGCCGGCCCTACCAGCTGCGGCAGCCGGATGGCTGCGTAGGGCGGGAGAAAGCCGACTTTAATTTCCGGTTGACCAAATTTAGCGCTTTTATCGGCGACGATGACGTCACAGGCAATGGCCAGTTCCATGCCGCCGCCCAAACAAAACCCCTGTACGAGCGCAATAACGGGAATATCGATCTGTTCAAGCAGCTCGAAAATTCGGTTGAAGGTGGCTACCATGGCATCCACCTTGTCCGGCTTGTGATCGGCGACTTCCACTCCCGTGCAAAAGTGTTTGCCCTCCGCATCGATGACCACGCATTTGAGATCCTGATCGCTTACAAAACTTTCAAGCAGGTTGTTGATTTCGTCCATCATTTCGATATTCATCATGTTAACCTTCGGGCGGTTAAGCGTAATCCGGGCGACACCGTCAGCCTGTTCAAATTTAAGATA
>JAIVWA010000326.1:0-5441 GCA_049190255.1 Gammaproteobacteria bacterium
AGATGGTTGTGTTCGTTTTGTTCGTTGGGATCGTTGGGAAAGCTAAAGTTGAATGGTTGATTAGTTGATTAGTTGATTAGGTTTTGAGGATTTCAGTCTATTTGACTATCTGCCCCCAAAATAAACTCAATCAACTTAATCAACTCAATCAACTATATGCGCCTTGCGCCTTTAGCCTATCACACAGAGCACAGCACCCTTGGCCACTGAATCCCCGCTGCTGAAGTTGATGGATTTGATGGTGCCGCTGGCCGGAGCCGGCAGCGCATTTTCCATCTTCATGGCTTCCAGGATGACCACGGTCTCGCCTTCGTTGATCGAATCGCCGACATTCTTTTCATAGCTGATGATCATGCCGGGCATCGGGGCATTTAAGGGGGTGCCCTCAACAGCGGCCGCCGGTGCGGGAGCAGCTTCAGGCGCTTTTTCTTCTGCTGCCGGAGCTTTGGCCGGAGCGGCAGGTGCAGGTGCTGCTGCCGGAGCTGCATAGGCCGGGGCCATCCCGGGCATCGGCTGGACATAGTTGACCATGGGAGCGCCACCAACGGAATCGACACCGACCTCAAAATAGTCATCATCCACAAACACATTAAAGGTCCGCAGGTTTTCGCCTTTGGGCGGTGCGGCTTTCTGAGCCTTTTCAACCAGTTGTCCGGCTTTGGCCTTTTTAATCAGCTCCATTTCCGCCTGGGCATCTTCCAGTGTTCTCGGCTTAACCTCTTGCGGCGGCTGCTCTTTGCCGTATTTCCACTTCAAAAATTTCTTGCCGGTTATCGGATAAATCGCATAAATCAGCACATCATCCAGATCAACGGCCAAACCTTCGGTATCCTTTTTGGCTTTATCCAGTTCGGGCTCCAGGACCTCGGCCGGTCGGCAGGTAATCGGCTCCTCACCTCTGTCATAACCTTTGAGAACTTTCTTCTGGACTTCGGGGTTGATGGGAACCGCGGTTTTGCCGTAAAGACCGTAGCAAAGGTCTTTAACCTGACCGGTAATCATCTTGTAGCGCTCATTTTCATCATCGAAAAGAACATTGTTGACCGTCTGGATGCCCACAATCTGGCTGGTAGGGGTCACCAGCGGAATCTGCCCCAGATCTTTTCTGACCCGCGGCAGTTCGGCAAAAACCTGGTCGAGTTTGTCCAGGGCATCCATTTCTCTTAACTGGTTGACCAGGTTGGACAGCATGCCGCCCGGGGTCTGGTGCAGCAGCACGTTAATATCGATGATCGACATCTTGGTGTCATCCAGCAGATGCCTGTACTTCGGCAAAATTTCTTTTTCCAAAATTTCATTGATGTCCGCCAGCTGACGGATGTCAAAGCCGGTGTCCCGGTTGGTACCCAGCAACGTCATCACCAATGGTTCGATGGCGGCATGGGAGGTCCGGAAGGCATACGGCGACATGCAGGTGTCAATAATGTCCACCCCGGCCTCGATGGCCTTGAGATGGCTCATCGACGACATGCCCGATGTGAAATGACTGTGCAGGTGGATCGGCGGTTTGACCGTCTCCTTCAGGGCCTTGACAATGGCATAGGCGTCATAGGGCGCTATCAGCCCGGCCATATCTTTGATGCAGATGCTGTCGGCGCCCATGGCCTCGAGGTCTTTGGCCTTGTTGACATAATAGTCGATGTCATAAACCTCTCCGCCCATCCGCGGTTCGGTCATGGAATAGCAGATACAGCCCTGAAAGTGCTTGCCGCTCTCCTTGATGACCGGCACCACCGTTTCAAAATTGCGGTAGTCATTCAGGGCGTCAAAAGTTCTGAAAATGTCCATACCGTTGGCGGCCGCCCGGTCGACAAAGGCCCTGGCGACATCGTCGGCGTAGTTGCGGTAACCCACCAGGTTCTGTGCTCTGAGCAGCATCGAGAAAGGCGTCTTTTTAATGTAACGCTTCAGTGTCCGGATGCGTTCCCAGGGATCCTCGTTTAAAAAGCGGTGCATGGTATCAAAGGTAGCCCCCCCCCAGACTTCCATTGCCCAGAAGCCGACTTCGTCCATCATTTCGGCCACCGGAATCATGTCCTCGGTTCTGCCGCGGGTGGCAAAAAGGGATTGGTGGCCGTCGCGCAGGCTGAGATCTTCGATTTTAACGGGATTTTCCGCCGCCGGCCGATCCTTGTCATAATTCATTGTTGTCATTTTGACTGCAATTTCGTCACTCATTTTAAAGTTCTCCTGTAAGATATTAGTGTTTGGTGCTTGGTGTTTGGTACACGAAACACTTAAAAGCTTCTATTGCTCCGAAAAGTTCTCATTTGCATCAGGTGGCGCATCTGCATCTGCGCCTGTCTGCCACTCATTCCCCAAGGTTTGACGGCAGCCGCTGCTGTTGCTGCTGAAGCAGCCGGTGCCTGCGGCATGCCGGACATCGCCGCCTGCATGCTCATCGCCTCTTCATCCTGGATATAACTCATCACTGCGGCAATGGCCGCGGTAACTTTTTTGTCGTCGGTCATTTGATCACCCTCTCTATCAGGTTAGGCCGGTTGAGCCCGTTGGGCCGGTTGGGCCGGTTTAGCCCGTTTAGCCGGTTGACCGGTTGTCCGGTTAGCCGGAAAACATCTGTTTATCATTAACCGGCGTAACGGGCTAAACGGGCTAACCAGCAAACTTTCTACATCGGAATATTTCCGTGTTTTTTCGGCGGCCGGGTTTCCCGTTTGGTGCACATGGCCTCAAGCGCATCGATGAGACGCGGCCGGGTTTCACTCGGCAAAATGACGGCGTCAATGTATCCCCTGCTGGCAGCTACGTAAGGATTGGCAAACAGATCGTTGTATTCATCGATCTTCTCCTGACGTTTGGCCGCCGAATCCTGCGCCTCTTTTATCTCTTTGCGATGAATGATGTTGGCCGCGCCGGCCGCACCCATGACCGCAATTTCGGCTGTCGGCCAGGCAAAGGCCATGTCAGCGCCGAGATCTTTTGAACACATGGCCAGATAAGAGCCGCCATAATCTTTGCGGGGCACCAGCAATAATTTTGGTACCGTTGCTTCAGAATAACACCACAAAAGTTTGGCCCCGTGCCGGATAATTCCGCCCCATTCCTGCTGACTGCCGGGCAAATAGCCGGGGACATCGGCAATGGTCAGCAAAGGAATATTAAAAGAATCACAGAAACGAATAAACCGGGTGGCTTTGTCCGAGGCGTTGATGTCAAGGCATCCGGCCAGCACACTGGGTTGGTTGGCAATAATACCGATGGCTCTGCCGTTTAACCGGGCCAGGCACACAATGATATTGCGGGCAAAAAATTCATGCGGCTCAAAAAATTCGCCGTTGTCGACAATGGCGCCAATGATGTCTTTCATGTCATAGGCTTTATTGGGGCTATCAGGGATCACCGTATTCAGCGCTGGTTCGGTTCGCTGAGGGTCATCACCGGTGTCCACATAGGGCGGATCTTCCATGTTGTTGGAAGGCAGATAGGACAACAGGCGTATAATCTGATCGATCGCATCTTCATCACTTTCACAGGCAAAATGGGCGACCCCGCTTTTTTCGTTGTGGGTCTTGGCGCCTCCCAACTCCTCGAAAGTAATTTCCTCACCGGTGACGGATTTGATGACCTCGGGTCCGGTGATGAACATGTAGCTGCTGTTTTTTACCATGAATACATAATCGGTCATCGCCGGCGAGTAGACGGCGCCACCGGCGGTGGGCCCCATGATGGCTGAAATCTGCGGGATTACACCCGAGGCCGCCGAATTGCGGAAAAATATCTGACCATATCCGGCAAGCGCATCCACGCCTTCCTGTATCCTGGCACCGCCGGAATCGTTAATTCCCACAAAAGGTGTCCCCGCTTTCAGGGCCAGATCCATTACTTTACAGATCTTTTTGGCGTGCATTTCGCCGAGGCTGCCGGCCCGGGCCGTAAAATCCTGGGCATAAGCAAACACCGTCCGTCCATCCACCAGGCCATGGCCCGTAACAACGCCGTCAGCCGGTATGTCCACATTTTCCATGCCGAAATTGACCCCGCGGTGGCTGACAAACATATCGATTTCGCGGAATGTTCCTTTATCAAATAAAAGATCCAGGCGCTTGCGGGCGGTCAATTTACCTTTTTCCCGCTGGGCGGCAACCGCTTTTTCTCCGCCCATTTCAAGCACCTTTGCTTCCCGGGCTTTCAGGTCATTAATTTTATCTTCCACGATTCCCATTATTCATTCCTTTCTTCTTGTAAAACTTGCGGCAAGTTTCTCGTTCATGAGCGGAAACAACGTGTCGGCAATATTGCCGGAAGATCAAAAATCAAATTTGAAACTTCCTATACAAGCTAGTTTTTGTCAAGGAAAAAAAGAAGTTCCTCGGCCGCAACGGTAGGCGCAGTGTTCCCTTTTTCAACCGCATGGGAGATTTTGCGCAGGCGCGATTTGACTTCAGGATTTTGATTAAAACGGATCCTGATACCTTCCTCAATCAGCGACCACATCCAGTCCAGCGCCTGCTGCTTTCTTTTTTGCTCCAGCTCGCCGGTCTCGGAAAACTTTTGGTGGTGGCTCAAAACGGTCTGCCAGATTTCTCGAATGCCGACATTTTCCGCAGAGCTGCAGGTCAATACAGGGGGAACCCAGGCAGGTGAGGCCAGCCGTAAAAAATGCAGGGCATTTTCATAAACCCGGGCCGCTTTTTTCGCTTTTTCAACGTTATCGCCATCGGCCTTGGTAATCGCGATGGCGTCGGCAAGTTCAAGGATACCTTTTTTAATTCCCTGGAGTTCATCACCGGCGCCGGCCAGCATGAGCACCAGGAAAAAGTCAACCATGGAAGCCACCGTGCTTTCTGATTGGCCGACACCGACGGTCTCTACGATAATGACGTCGTAACCGGCGGCTTCACAAATAAGCATGGTCTCCCGGGTCTTGCGCGCAACACCGCCCAGCGCACCGCCCGATGGCGATGGCCGTATAAATGCATTTTCTTCGCTCGTTAGCTTTTCCATGCGTGTTTTATCGGCCATAACGCTGCCGCCACTGCGAATACTGCTGGGGTCCACGGCGAGCACCGCCACCCGGTGGCTGTCTTTTACCAGGGACATCCCCAGACTCTCAATAAAGGTGCTCTTGCCGACTCCCGGAACACCTGTAATGCCAAGCCTAATGGCATTCCCGGTATGCGGCAAAAAAGCATCAATAATCCGGCGCGCCGCTTTTTGATGGGCCGCGAGCGAACTTTCAATTAAGGTAATGGTTTTGGACATCATCCGGCGATCACGGGAAATCACGCCGTCGATGTAAGCCTGAGGATCCATGGTATTCATATTCTAATAAATTCTTCCATTTGTCTCATGCTTCGTGTGTACCACCGGCGAGTTAGGTTTCAGGTGTCAGCCCAGCCGCTGGCTTGGAAAGCGGCCAGTTTAATCGAAAAAAAACTCTGAAAAAGCAAATATCGAATAATGAATGCCGAATGTCGAAG
>JAIVWA010000326.1:5451-5778 GCA_049190255.1 Gammaproteobacteria bacterium
CAGGTGTCAGGGTTCAGGTGTCAGGGTTCAGGTGTCAGGGTTCAGAGGTCAGGGTTCAGAGGTTCAGGGTTCAGAGGTTCAGAGGTTGAGAGATTCCCGACGTTAAGCGTTTAATAGCGTCAACCCTGAACGGTGAACCCTGAACCTTTGAACCCTCTTTCCTGACACCTCGTATGAAACTACGCCAAAATGGCACGGTTTTCTTGATGAATAAACTGGCCGCTTCGATGGCCGAGCCTGGATTAAACAGCAAACAGCTTGAACGTCGAACATCGAACCACGCCTCGGCGTGGTCGAATATTGATGACGCTACGCTTTATCTACTTT
>JAIVWA010000327.1:0-5769 GCA_049190255.1 Gammaproteobacteria bacterium
TTTTTAATTCTTTTTTCCCTTTGCCATGTGCTTCGTACCAGTGAATTTCGGCCCTGCAAACATCTCCGGATTGAAAACAACTCAGCTAAAAATACAGCTTTCAAATTGATATCGCAAGGTTTTTTAGTGGATGATATGGTATGGTCCGGTACAGCTGTCCTGATTTCAAAATTGAGGCTGTAATTGAAGCTTATATCTTTTCCTGTTCCTTACGGGTGCTAATCCCGAGCACCGTCCAGAGCGGTCAGAGGCCAACGAAAGCGGTAACAAACGCAATGCCCGCGACTGCAAATGATCCGATACGCCACCCCATACCGACCGGCGCAAAGATCCCCACAATGACAAGGGCCACACCGGCAATAATCCGTATGATTTTATCAAAACCTGCAACATTTTTTTTCATTTTTATTCCTCCTTGGGGTTTCGCAGAAATGGACTGCCTTTTCAGGCTATCTATGAATGACTATTTGTCCAGCGTAACCAGATGGCTGCTGTCAACCCCCATACGGCATTGAAAACAATCACTGCCAAGGGGGTCAATGAGCCGAGATCAAGACCCATAAGGCCCTTATTTGCTTTCATGGGAAAGACAATAAAAAGCTGGACCAGGGTGGGCCCCAGGCTGAAAATCAAGCCCCTGAGTAAAAAACTCTTTTGCATAAGCGGAAGCAAAAAGAGCAACCCCCAAATTCCGCCCCAGACGACGCGGGGATAAAGCCAGGGTGCGCTCAACTGCGGCGCTATTTTCACACCCAAGGCCGATGTAATCCCATACACCCCGAATATCCATACCGCCAGGCTGTTTACCAGACCGCCCAAACAACCTGCGCCGAATACCAGCGTAATTTTTTTTGCCAAATTGCCCATACCTATTTCCTCCCATGCCGGCGCACCTATCGATAAAGCTTACCGGTTCCCCGTTCAAGCATATCCGGAAAAAACCACCAGGTGTTCTTATGTCTAATTACTCCACCCTGAATAGGCTATTTTTCGGGGCGGAGTAATTAATCGAAAGATCTAATTTGAGAGTAATCATCCTGTACCCAAAAACAAGTAAACGTGGCATACTGTTTGCTTAAGATTCAGTCTATAAATTCAAAGAAACCTAAAAAGAACCGGTTTGACTTGATTCGTTAGACCAAATATAAGAAAGGGTTATTCCTATGACAGATAATCGGATAATCAAACAGCAGGGAATCCGAACGATCATAACCATGATTACGCTCTTGACCATAATCGTTGCCGCAGCTGCCGCCTTTGGTCATGGTGGTAAACATACCGGGGCATTTACTCATTTGCAGGCCCTGCAAAAGGCGGCCCAGTTATATGACAAGCTGATTGACAATGGGAAACTGGATCAAAGCTGGGAAAACGGTCTGGACAAAGTAACAATTTCAAATCGACAAAAAAACAATAAACAGGAAGTGGTGGTGGTATTTCACCGTCTTGAAGGCGATCCCCGGGCTGTATATATATTTTTCAATGCTGACGGAAAGTATGCCGGCTCAAATTTTACCGGTGAATAGAGTTAGAAATTTGAAAAAAATATCTCTGACCAGGCAATTCAAACGGCCGGTCCTACATATTTTGATGATTTGAAAGGAGTCAGAACGGTGAGCACAGACCCGTTAAACATTCAGAATAAAAGTTGGCCGACGCTTGCTCAATTCCCGGTTCCGGCCAAAGCGCTGATATCATCTATTATTTTAACCATGGCGATTGCAATGCTGGCGGCACTCGGACAAATTGTGATTCATGATATCATCCCTACATTTTTTGCTGAATCCAAAACGACGGATCATTCCGGTATGTCAATGGAAGCGGGAGCGGATTCCGGATCGGTGGCCGAAGAGACCTCATCTTCAGGACGCGGGGATTTATTTTCACAAGACGCCCCTGTTGCCCAGAACACGGCCAAGACCAACCCGTTTTATAAAACGGAGCAATTCGTCTGGATGCTCAAATGGACCCATATCCATCTTTTCGGGATGAACATGATTTTTATTTTTATGGGCGGTATTGCGGTATTTTTGGATGTGGGTGCTAAATGGAAAACCCTATTGGTTGTTTTTCCGTTTGCCGGCGTTCTGATCGACATCGCCGCCATGTGGCTTAAAGGGTATGTTTCTCCGGCCTTTTTTTGGCTTCATATCCCCGGAGGCGGTCTTTTTGGATTTACGTTTTTTTATGTCTGTGGCAGAGCTTTCTGGGAGATGTGGTGGATGCGTAAAAATTGCGCAGTAACTTAAAAATCAACCAGCTATATGCGCAAAAATTTCGTATAAATCAGGGCGGATTGATACCGTACTCTTTTAATTTCAACTGCAGCGTTCGGCGACTGATTCCCAGACTCCTGGCGGCATGGGTGCGGTTGCCGCCGGTTTCCTCCAGTGTTCTGAGAATCATTACCTTCTCGACTTCCTTCAAAGAGCGGCCGGCCGTCAGAGCAAGCGGCGATGCTTTGGCCTCCTCATCCAGATCCTGCAGCACATCCGGAAATTCCAGCGGCGTAATCATATCCCCGCGGGCCATAATCACCGCCCGCTCCACGACGTTTTCCAGCTCCCGCACATTGCCGGGCCAGTCGTAACGCATAAGCAGGTCCACGGCCCGGGGCGTAAAGCCTTTGATGGGCCGGTTATTTTTTTCGGCATACTGTTTGAGAAAAAAATCAGCCAGAAGGGGAATATCTTCGCGGCGCTCACGCATGGGCGGCACCACAAGGGTGACCACGTTGATCCGGTAGTAAAGGTCCTCCCGGAAGCGGCCGGCTTTAATTTCTTCTTCCAGGTTCTTGTTGGTGGCAGCGATGATCCGGGTGTCGACTTTAATGGTCTGCGAGCTGCCCACGGGTTCAAACTCGCGTTCCTGCAGAACCCGCAAAATCTTGGCCTGGGTGGCCGGCGCCATCTCGGCAATTTCGTCCAGAAAAATAGAAGATTTGTGGGCCAGCTGGAAACGACCCTGTTTGCGCGCTATTGCCCCGGTGAACGCCCCTTTTTCGTGACCGAACAGCTCACTCTCCAAAAGCGTTTCAGGCAGGGCGGCACAGTTCACCTTAATAAGGGGACGGTCCTTGCGCGGGCTGTTTTGATGAACAGCGCTGGCGATGAGTTCCTTGCCGGTTCCGCTATCACCGACGATAAGCACCGTGGCCTCGGATGGCGCAACCAGGGCCATAGTCTCAAAAAGGCTGTTCATGGCCGGACTGCGGCCCAGGATCTTGGAGAAGTCAAAACGATCATTCAAGCGCTCCTTAAGATAAACATTTTCCTGTTCAAGCTGACGAAAACGCAATGCTTTTGCAACCAGGATCTTGAGTTCCTCGATATCCAGCGGTTTGATCAGATAATCGTAGGCACCTGCTTTTAGTGCTTCAACGGCAGTGCCCACGGAAGCATAAGCAGTCATGATAATGATTGGGATCCCCGGGCTGATTGCTTTTATTTTTTTCAACGCTTCAATACCACTTATTTTGGGCATTCGAATATCCATAATAACAAGATCGTAGAATCTGTCCTCTACTGCCACGATGGCAGTCTGACCGTCGTCGGCCTGGGAAATCTCGTATCCCTCGGCGGATAGCACCGCTTCAATCATCTGCCGATGGGAAGACTCATCGTCTACCACCAGGATTCTGGGTTTCATGGTTTTTCCTTATTAGGTATTTGGCTTTACGGCTCTAATTCTCACCACTTGCTGTTATTTAATAATATAATTCTAACTTCTCATTAATTTTCATGCAAGATTCAGGTACTAACATTCGTCGGAATACGGATAGTAAATCGGCAGCCCCGGACCTTTCCGGACGAGGGACATTCAACCATAATTTCACCACTATGATTTTCAACGATTTTATGAACAATAGAAAGGCCGAGACCGGTACCTTGCTCTCGCATCGTAAAAAAGGGTTCAAAGATCTTTTCCAATTTATCTTTGGCAATACCGGGGCCGTCATCTTCTACCCAGAAATGAAGCCTGGAATCCGAAACATTCAGCTCAGCACCGATATCCACCTGACCACCAGGAGATACTGCCTGCAGCGCATTGAGCAGAAGGTTTAAAAGTGCCTGGGTCATTTGATTGGCATCAATCGGAAGCTTGGTCAAATCGGCAACTTTCATTTGAATGTCAACCTGGCGCGATTCGGCATCCGCCTGCACCAGACGAACAGAATGCTCTACCAACTCGGTCACGTCCGTGGGAGCAAGTATAGCCTGCATGGGCCGGGCGAAGGTAAGCAGATCGGTCACCACGCGGTTGATCCGATCCACTTCATTGACCATGGTCTGGGCATATTCTTGTTCTTTGGGTTTGTCGTGCAGGCTTTTTTTCAAAAACTGAGCAAACCCCCGAATGGAGCTCAGGGGATTGCGAATTTCGTGGGCCACGCCGGCGGCCAGCTCCCCGATGGCGGCCAGTTTCTCCGAGCGTTTCACCCGTTGCTGCAGCTGTTTGATTTCCGATAAATCCCGCAAAATAATGACCGCCCCGTCACAATTGCCGTTTTCATCACAGATCGGCGTAGCACTCAAAGCCAGGGGGGCCGACGGCCCTGATTCTTTGCGGTGGTAGATTTCATGCTCCAGCACGGGCACGTGTTCGCTCAGGGTGCGGGCTATGCCGGATGCCTTAAAATCGATTACCGTATTCAAGTCCAGTCCCTGAATTTTCGATTCTTCCAAACCCAGCAGTGCCAGTGCCAGCAGGTTGTAAGAAACGATCCGGCCCTCGGGGTTTATGCTCAGAAGTCCGTTTGCCATGTTGGCTACGACCTGGCGGGTATAATCTTCTGTCTGCTTCAGTGTGCGGCCCACCAGGTAGTAATTCTGGATCACGAATATGAAAAACAGCGTGCCGGAGCCTAAAACCAGAACAATGGCGGCCATGATAACGGCATGCTGGATATCCGCCCGTTGCGCTGCTTCAATGGCCGTCATCTTCATCCCCAGAACGATGGTATCCCCACGGTGGTAATGGGGTTCGACAATCTGCCCGGCACCCGCAGTATCCTGCTGCTGGTGCACCGTTGAAGGTTCATACATAGGCGCAAAAAATTTTGCCAGCTCGTAGACCTTGCTGCCGGCGGGCAATGTCCGGATACGGCTGACCACCTGGTCTGCCCGGGTCAACACGGGTTTCCAGGCAACCATCTGTTCCGCCGGCCCGCTATCCGAACGGTGAACAATCTTTCCGTGTTCATCCACCAGGTAAACGTAAGCAATGTCCGTGTCTTTGGCCGTCTCCTGCAAAAGGTTTCTCAGGGACATCTCCTGCCACATCAGGCTTTTCATCCCGGTGCGGGCGCCGGCTTCAATGGAACGCAGCAGTGCGACTCCCTGACGATAGAAAAAATGCAAGGCCTGTGTTTTTTCGCGATCCAGATTGCGGTAGGTAGAAATGCTGACCAGAATCAGCAGCAGAAAAACCACGGCAACAATGGACAGGGCCGGCAGATATAATTTTTTGCTTGAAAGAATTCGCATGGATAAAGTTTACCCCGGCGCCGTTCGGCCGCGTGTACTATAAAAGAGGTTATGTAACCGTTCACAGGTTCAGCGTTCAGGGTTAAGGACAAAGAAGGCATAAAGACCCGAAGTCCTCGTTAAAAATGCTCATTTCCCCAAATAATTGCCAATTTGGCTCCAAATTTTGGATTAGACCTGACGAAGCTGACACTTTTAAAAAACAGCATTGACATCGGTATTGATTTTTACAAATCCTATGGAATTATCGTGTGGCTGACAAGGTATTTTTTGTTTTGAATCC
>JAIVWA010000328.1:2500-5735 GCA_049190255.1 Gammaproteobacteria bacterium
ATTTAGGGACCTTAGCTGGCGATCTGGGCTGTTTCCCTCTCGACCACGGAACTTAGCTCCCGTAGTCTGACTCCTGCAATAAAAGTTGACGGTATTCGGAGTTTAGTTAGGTTTGGTAATCTGGTAGGACCCCTAGCCCATCCAGTGCTCTACCCCCGTCACTTAATTTGCAAGGCTATACCTAAATATATTTCGGGGAGAAC
This sequence comes from Gammaproteobacteria bacterium, assembly GCA_049190255.1. Lineage (GTDB taxonomy): Bacteria > Desulfobacterota > Desulfobacteria > Desulfobacterales > JAFDCJ01 > JAFDCJ01. Next base: position 2,704 of record JAIVWA010000328.1, read on the forward strand.
CAGCTATTTCCAAGTTTGTTTGGCCTTTCACCCCTATCCACAGCTCATCCGAGTAGTTTTCAACCTACAACGGTTCGGGCCTTCACGCAATTTTACTTGCGCTTCACCCTGGCCATGGATAGATCACTTGGTTTCGGGTCTACTCCACGCAACTAATACGCCCTGTTAAGACTTGCTTTCGCTCCGGCTACACCTATCGGCTTAACCTTGCTACGTAAAGTAACTCGCTGACTCATTATGCAAAAGGCACGCGGTCAGGCTGAATAACGCCGCAGCGATACTCATAGCCCTCCCACTGCTTGTAGGCACACGGTTTCAGGTACTATTTCACTCTCCTCACCGGAGTACTTTTCACCTTTCCCTCACGGTACTAGTTCACTATCGGTCACCAAGTAGTATTTAGCCTTAGGAGATGGTCCTCCCGAATTCCCACAGGGTTCCACGTGTCCCGCGGTACTTGGGTGTTTGATCCAGGAAGGCTGATTCATTTGGCTTACAGGACTGTCACCCTCTATGGTAAGTCTTTCCAGACTCTTCAGCTATGAATCAGTTTTGTAACTTCCCGACGAATCCGAAACTCCGTCCGATCAAATCCCACGACTCCGAATATGCAACGCTTTCGGGCTTGACACATATTCGGTTTGGGCTGTTCCCCGTTCGCTCGCCGCTACTAGGAGAATCACTATTGTTTTCTCTTCCTGCAGGTACTAAGATGTTTCAGTTCCCTGCGTTCGCCTCTACAACCTATGTATTCAGTTGCAGATGTATCGGCACTACCCGATACGGGTTTCCCCATTCAGAAATCTCCGGATCAAAGCTTGTTTAGCAGCTCCCCGAAGCTTATCGCAGCTTACCACGTCTTTCATCGCCTCTTGGTGCCAAGGCATCCACCGTGTGCCCTTAATAGCTTGGCCACAAAGTAATTGACACGATAACATCAAATGCCTGTATTGGCTTCGTGCTTGAAAAAATACAAATTGTCAAAGAACAGTATTTTAGTCAAAAAGCAGACTAAAATATGGTACCAAATGATCAGCGGAATGATTTGATTCTCCCACCCGGCTGATAATTTAGCGAATAAGTTGAAAATGGTAGAGATATTAGGACCCGAACTAAGGCCTTCCCGCTTGAAAAGCGGGACGCTCGATCTGATCTACTTGCCCCACCCCCGGCGCTTTTAGTTCTGGTGGAGGTGAACGGGTTCGAACCGATGGCCTCCTGCGTGCAAGGCAGGCGCTCTCCCAGCTGAGCTACACCCCCCAAAAAAAATTGCGGATCTGGGATTGCGGATTCCGGAGTTGTGGTTGTTTCCAAATCCAAAATCCGAGGTCTAATGTCCCAAATCGCGTGGTGGGCCTGGATGGAGTTGAACCATCGACCTCACGCTTATCAGGCGTGCGCTCTAACCAAGCTGAGCTACAGGCCCCTTCGATTTCGGATCTCGGAATGCGGATTCCGGATTTATCATTTTTGATTAATTCCCAAATCCAAAACCTGAAATCCAAAATCCGATTGAGCCCATCATTCATTTTTAAATGTTAAAGAACAACATTTGATCTCTCAAAACTAAATAGTGGTCGGACAAGCCGGAAAGGTTTTTTAACTTTCTAAAAAATTTCAACTTATAGGTTGCTTCCTTAGAAAGGAGGTGATCCAGCCGCTGGTTCCCCAACGGCTACCTTGTTACGACTTCACCCCAATCATCAGCCATACCTTAGGCGCCTGCATCCCCGAAGGGTTTGCCCAACGACTTCTGGTACAACCAACTCTCATGGTGTGACGGGCGGTGTGTACAAGGCCCGGGAACGTATTCACCGTGGCATGCTGATCCACGATTACTAGCGATTCCAGCTTCATGAAGTCGAGTTGCAGACTTCAATCCGAACTACGAACTGCTTTCTGGGATTGGCTCACCTTCGCAGGTTGGCAACCCTTTGTACAGCCCATTGTAGCACGTGTGTAGCCCTGGACATAAAGGCCATGAGGACTTGACGTCATCCCCACCTTCCTCCCCGTTAACCGGGGCAGTATCTTTAGAGTCCCCAACTAAATGATGGTAACTAAAGATAGGGGTTGCGCTCGTTGCGGGACTTAACCCAACATCTCACGACACGAGCTGACGACAGCCATGCAGCACCTGTCACCGGGCTCCCCGAAGGGCACTCTTATGTTTCCAAGAGATTCCCGGGATGTCAAACCCAGGTAAGGTTCTTCGCGTTGCGTCGAATTAAACCACATGCTCCACCGCTTGTGCGGGCCCCCGTCAATTCCTTTGAGTTTTAACCTTGCGGACGTACTCCCCAGGCGGAACACTTAATGCGTTTGCTGCGGCACGGAAAGCGTCGATAACTCCCCACACCTAGTGTCCATCGTTTACAGCTAGGACTACCAGGGTATCTAATCCTGTTTGCTCCCCTAGCTTTCGCGCCTCAGCGTCAGTAGCAGGCCAGAAAGCCGCCTTCGCTACCGGTGTTCTTCCTGATATCTACGCATTTCACCGCTACACCAGGAATTCCACTTTCCCCTACTGCACTCAAGTTTTCCAGTTTCATATGCAGTCCTCAAGTTAAGCCTGAGGTTTTCACATATGACTTGGAAAACAGCCTACGCGCTCTTTACGCCCAATGATTCCGGACAACGCTTGCCTCCTCCGTCTTACCGCGGCTGCTGGCACGGAGTTAGCCGAGACTTCCTTATCGGGTACCGTCAGTATTCGGGGTATTAACCCTACTACCTTCGTCCCCAATCGACAGAAGTTTACAACCCTAAGGCCTTCATCCTTCACACGGTGTCGCTGCGTCAGGCTTTCGCCCATTGCGCAAGATTCCCTACTGCTGCCTCCCGTAGGAGTCTGGGCCGTATCTCAGTCCCAGTGTGGCCGATCACCCTCTCAGGCCGGCTACCCATCGTTGCCTTGGTGAGCTGTTACCTCACCAACAAGCTAATAGGACGCAGGTTCATCTTGAAGCGAGAGCTAAAAGCCCCCCTTTATTATAAAAATCATGCGATTAAAATAAGGTATTTGGTATTAG
>JAIVWA010000329.1:0-5723 GCA_049190255.1 Gammaproteobacteria bacterium
CACCGAATACGAAAATATAGATTATCACAAAGGCGGTCAGGGAAATAGCGATGGAGGTCCCGGGCACCGGGGAGGTGGCATCTGATGTGCGCATCAGTCCCTGGACGATCCAGGGCTGGCGCCCCACTTCGGTCACAAACCAGCCGGCCAGCACGGCAATAAAGCCGATTGGCGTCAGCGCCATGCACCACAACTGAAACCAGCGGGTGTCAAACAATCGCTTTCTGAAATAAAGTACAATCGCAATCAACCCGGTTGCAATCATTAAGGTGCCAATTCCGACCATCAGCTTAAAGGCCCAGAATACAACTGCCACCGGCGGGCGCTCGTCTGCCGGCCATTCCTTGAGCCCTTTGACTTCACCGTCGAGATCGTGGGTGAGGATGAGACTGGATAGCTTGGGAATTTCGAGGGCGAATTTGGTGGTCTCCGCTTCCTGATCCGGCCATCCAAAGAGAACCAGAGGCGCGCCGCGTTGGGTATCCCAGTGGCCTTCCATGGCCGCGATTTTGGCGGGCTGATATTTAAGGGTGTTGAGCCCGTGAAGGTCACCGAACAGCAGCTGCATGGGGGCTACGAAAATGGCCATGATCATGGCCATGCCGAACATCACCCGGGCGTGCTGCACATGGCGCTGTTTCCATAGGTAGTAGGCACCGATGCCGGCCACGGTAAAGGCGGTCGTCAGGTAGGTGGCGGTTACCATATGCACGAATCGAAAGGGGAACGAGGGGTTAAAGATGATCTCCAGCCAGCTGGTGGGATACAGCAGACCATCCGGACCCACCCGGAATCCCTGCGGCGTCTGCATCCAGCTGTTGGCGGATAGAATCCAGAAGGCCGAAATCAATGTCCCCGCCGCAACGATGACCGTGGAAGCAAAGTGCATTTTGGGGCTGACGCGTTTCCAGCCGAACAGCATCACCCCTAAAAACGTGGCCTCCAAAAAGAAGGCCGTCAAAACTTCATAGCCCAGCAATGGCCCTATGATATTGCCGCCGGCGTCCGCAAATCTCGACCAGTTGGTGCCGAACTGAAACGGCATGACCACACCGGTAACCACCCCCATGCCGAAGGTAACCGCAAAGATTTTGACCCACATGCGATAAACGTCGGCGTAGATCGGATTGCCGGTTCTGAGCCAGCGCCACTCTATCACCGCCAGCCAGCTGGCCAGCCCGATGGTGAAGGCCGGAAAAAGAATGTGATACGAAATGGTGAAGGCAAACTGAATGCGTGCCAGCAGGGTGGCATCAAAGTTTTCAAACATAGCCGGACCTCAACGCAATTTTTGATATCGTTTAGGAAAAGATGATAATTTAACGTCTCGAAAATTCTAGACACACTCGAATCACGCCGGTTTTTGCGGTTATCTGCTTCGGCAGCCGCATGGAATGATGGAATTGTGGAATTTTGGAAGACTGGGTATGAAAAGCGGAAAAATCCATATTCTACAAAAAATGTTGGATCTACATTTTTTGATGATTTTCGTTGAACTCTCATTTTCTACTTTCCCTCTAGAAATACGCCATCATAACGATGAAAGCAATGCAATTGTATGCACTTTGATTCTTCCCAGCATACACGGCCGGAAAATCAGAAGCATCAAGTGCCGCCATAGCCAATGTTTACTTTGTCTCCTTCAACAATGACCGGTACTTGACGCTTACCGTTTGAAATTTTGAGCATTTCAGCCAGCTTCCTCTGGTCCTTTATAACGCTGTAAAATTCGTGCTCCTTGTAGGCCTCCCTGGCCCTGATAGTATAGGGTCAACCCGATAAACCGTAAATGATTACCCGATCGCTCATGACTCCCTCTTTTTTTGCTCTTATAAATGCCGGATCGTTAAATAACCCATAAGCTATGAAGTAATATTTAAAACGATTCCCAATCCAAGCCCATAAATTGTATGAAAAATGATAGTTGCGATTAAAGGCCTTATGCCACTGGGCGCTCTAATCCCAAAGAAACCCCAACCAAATGCAGGAAAAAGAATGAACCATGGTAGGAATGACGTTGCCAGCCCAAATAACAGACTTGCAATCAGGTGACCTTCTGGCACGGACACCTTAGAGGCGAGATATAAGACCGGATAGATCAATGCAACACTACCGCCAGTAAGGTAATGAAAGATCCAGCCAGCTGATTTTTCGTTTTTTATAGGGCTGGAATCAACAATATTTTGATGTATAAAACGCCCATCAAACATGCTCAGCACCCAACGCCCAAGGGCTTTGGTGCCTCCTCACTCCCCGCCGCTCGTAAATTTTACTTTCTCGGAATAGATCCCGGCGATGTCCATCAAAGCGGTACCTGTTAGCCCGCCAATTAAAGACCAAAATAACAGCATCATATGATTCCCTCCTTGGCAGCATTTCCCGGATGTCTCTTTATTGTGTTTAAAATAATAGGGGTGGACATTATATACCACATTGTGGTAAATAACATATGCATCATGGTTCTATAGTCAATTTCTTTGCAGTTTTCACATAAGGAGTGGATATTAATTACACAACTTTTTGAGGAAGAAATACTCACCCGGAAAACACTTATCTGCCTTTGGCCTTCTGGAAATGAATCGATCGATTCAGTTTATCGATTAATACAGTCTCCGCGACTTGGCCATCTTGATTTACAATTTTGGCAAGATAGTACCGGCCCTTGTTTTCCAGCTCCTTTATGTTATATTTTTCCAAAATGTCCGGGTCGACTTCCCGATCGATGATGAACCTCGCCGTACCGGTGCTCATACCATCCAGGAACTCCAATCCGGGCTCCGGTCCCACAGATTTAAAATTTCCATCCTGGGGTTTGTCTTGCGGTGTAATTTTATTTTGAGTATTTTGTTTCAAGTAAGGTGAAGTTTCCCCTCGTTTTATGAAATTCGAAATGGATGCGATAATATTCATAATACCTCCTGACCATTGAGATTAACTGCTGACATACTTGGTATATTTTAAAGCAAAAAAGATGCCAAACCAGGATCTTTAATTACTCCGCCCTGAAAAATAGCACATTTAGGGTTGCAAATTGTTCTTTGAAAACGGAAGTAAGTTGTTAGATCGAAGGCCCGGCGGATTAATTATTTTATGCTGCGCATTTTTTTATGCTTTTTTTGACTTTTTAATTTCATCCTAGATGCCAATGTAAAAAGAATAGTATGGACTAAGCTGCTGATATCAGGTCCTATTTTTCATTGTAAATATCCGGATACAGTTTTTGTGCACACTCAGGACAAATACCATGGCTGAACTCCGCTTCTGAATGCTCGCTGATATAGACTTCAATCTGATTCCAATAACCCTTGTCATCTCGTATTTTTTTGCAGGATGCACATATGGGCAGGAATCCGCTGAGGGTTTTAATTTCTTCCAAGGCTTTTTTAAGTTCGGCAATGACTACCGATTTTTCTTTATCTGCCTGCTTTATTTTTCCCCAAAACACACCGACTAAAGCACTTAGGATCATAAAGGCGAGACCCCATGGTAACATTGAAACAGAAAATGCTTGCAAGATCTCAGAAACAAGATTTTTGACCTCTGAATGTCCACTGGTAAAATGGAACACGTATATCATATGAATTAAGGGATGAAAGATAAAATAGCCCAAAAGAGCTCCAAACACTGACCATTTGATTATAATCTTTTGCGCTTTCAATGTTTTCTTCCCCATCTGCGGTTCTGCGGTTCAGGTTCAGTGTCACGCCATACGCTTCAGCACCTGAAGGTGGGACCCAACCCGGACAAGCCGGAATTGAATATTGATCCGCCGGAGGCGGAGTGGTATCGCTTCGCTCTATCATTTTTTAAAAGTAACATTGCGAAAGAAAGCATGATTTTCACCAGCCCACCCCAGCGCCCTTTGCCGTGTTTATGTTTTGGCTTTTGCAACAACCAGGGTTACATCGTCGTTTTGAGGAGCTGTATCTCTAAATGCGGCCAATGCATCTGTGATGGCCTTTAAGATTTCCTGCGATGAAAATTGACTGTGTTGTCGAATAATCTGGCGCAGGCGAAATTTGCCGAATTTTTCAGAATGCGGGTTTTCTGTTTCCCAAATTCCGTCCGTACCGATGACGATAATCTGTCCCTCGGACCACCCCGAGTGTTTATACTCCTCAAATGTACAGCCGGCATCGAATCCAAGTACGGTCCCCCGGCCCTGCAGTTCATTAATCGAACCGCTGGCAGGGTCATAAATAATGGCGGGGTCGTGCCCCGCCCGCACCCAGGTGAGTTCTTTTTTAACCGAGTCGATCACCAATAAAAATAAGGTCATAAAATCACATGACTCAAAAGTATCCAGACATAAAAGCTGGTTGACATCAGCCACTTTCGGGGCAAGGCTGCCGGGTTGGGCCATCTGGCTGCGCAAAAAGGCTCGTACCGTGGTCATGAGCAGGGCGGCTGAAATACCATGTCCCACCACATCCCCCACCGCAATACCGACCTTGCCCGGCCCTAAAGCAGGAAATTGAAAAAAATCGAAATAATCTCCTCCGGTCTCATCGCAATAAATACTTTTACCGGCGATATCCAATTTTTCAGTTTGAAGGGGTTTTTGAGGCAGCAGATTCTGCTGAACTTCCATGGCCAGATCCATGGCTTCTTTCAGCCTGATACGCTCTTCAAGTTGCAATACCATCGTATTGAAACTGTGGATGAGTTCGCCGACTTCATCCTTTTTTTTTGAAGGCGCCAGGGTAACGAAATCGCCCCGGGCGACTTTATGGGCCGTGTCGGAAAGCGCTTTGATCGAAGCTACCGTGCTGCCCATGACCTGCTTGATCAACAACAGAATAATAAAAATAAAGGCCGTTGCTGTTAGAAAGTAATACAGGCGAAACCGAATAATAGACGATAGGACTTTCTTTGCGGGGGCAATCATAATAAGGGTCCAGGGGGCTTCTTGCAGTCGATAAAACCCGCTCACTTGGGGGGTGAAAAAACCATGACCCAGCACGGTTCCGTAAGGCTTTTTTTTCATGGCATTCAGCGTTTTGATTTCTAAAGAATCATTGCCGTCACCCAGCCGACGCCGTTCGTCAGGCCGGGCGCTGGAAAGGATCTTGCCGGAATCGTCTACCAGGTAGGCCTGATCGCTTTGCCACCAGCCCGAGACCAGGATGGTATCGATAAGATAATCAAAGTTCAGCACGACTTCCAGTTTGCCGACGGTTCTACCGGTCTCGGATTTAAGATCGGACACAAGTGCGACAGTTTTATTTGTTACGAGTGAATCATAACGCGGTGAAGTTACTTTGAGTGAACTGCCTTTGCGCAAAGGAATTAGGCCTCTCTTGGCGACCTCCAGGGGTCTGCGTGAATCCGTCCAGGTAAGGTTGACCCGGGCAACACCGTCCAATCCCTCTAATTGTTTAATAACCAGTTCATGAACATAGCCGGCATATGGATTATCGCCGGTGGTATGGAACATCTTCAGCCATTCCTTGGCCCGCCCCAGGCGCATATCCACGTTGTGGGCCGCCCTTTGCAGTTTAAGTGTCGCAGCCTCGCCCCATTCTGTAATTAAAATGTTTCTGGCATAGATAAAACCGGCAATTCCCATGCCGGCCAGCAGAATCGCCACCGGGAGAAACATATACAGCGCCAGGCGTTGCTGCAATCCCCTGAGTTTTATCATTGTTTAAACCCCTGATCCCTTTCAGGTATTGTCGCCATCATGTCGGTGATTACCAATGTGTTCGAATAGGTACGGGAAT
>JAIVWA010000330.1:0-5682 GCA_049190255.1 Gammaproteobacteria bacterium
TAAACCCTCTACCTTATAACTTTCCACCCTCTACCTTTTTGTGTTAGCAGCAACCAGTAGCCAGAGGCCAGAAACCAGCATCCAGTATCGAGTATCGAGCATCGAGCATCCAGCATCCAGTATCGAGCATCCAGCATCGAGCATCGAGTATCCAGTATCGAGCATCCAGTATCGAGAGGAGACGAACATGATCCAGGTCGAAAATTTGACCAAATATTATAGTGACTTATGTGCGGTGGATCAAATCAGCCTGGACATCCAAAAAGGGGAGATTCTGGGACTTCTGGGGCCCAACGGCGCCGGCAAGACCACCACCTTGCGTATGCTGACCGGGTTTTTGCGGCCAAGCTCCGGCAGTGTGAATATCCTGAATCACAACATTGAGGAGCACCCCCTGGAAATAAAGAAAATTCTGGGATACCTTCCTGAATCCGCTCCCCTGTATCACGATATGCTGGTCTACGATTATCTGAACTATGTGGCCGATATCCGGGGAATCGAAAAAGGCCGTAAACTGGATCGAATCCGCCAGCTGGCCGACCTGTGCGGTATAAATGAAGTTATGCACCAACCCATCAATGAGCTGTCAAAAGGATACAAGCAACGGGTGGGTCTGGCCCATGCCATGATGAACGATCCGGAAATCCTGGTCCTTGACGAGCCTACCTCGGGGCTGGACCCCAATCAAATCGTTGAAATCCGACAGATTATCAAACAAATCGGCAAAGAAAAAACCATTATCCTTTCCACCCATATTTTAAGCGAAGCCGAGGCCACCTGCGACCGGGTGGTGATAATCAACCGCGGTAAAATCGTTGCCGACGGCAGCACCGACAGTTTGAAAGAATCGGCCGGTGATAAAAAATTTATCCATCTAACCCTGCTTAACGCAGATTATAAATCCGTGGATACGAAACTATCCAACATAGAGGGCATCACCGGCGTCAAACGAATTGCAGAAACCGACACCCAACTGGATGTGCGTGTCGACTGCCGATCTTCCTTTGATCTGAGGGCCGCCATTTATCAGGAAATTAAGCCAACCGATTGGGTTGTGCTCGACTTTCATCAGAAGACCCAAACCCTGGAAACCATTTTCCGGGAACTTACTATGGAGAGTGCATAATGCGCCAGGCCGTCCATATTTTTAAAAAAGAATTCAAGACTTATTTTGTTTCTCCAATTGCCTACATTGTGATTGCTATTTTTCTATTGGTCACCGGCTGGTTCTTTTTCGCTACTTTTTTTCTTGTCGGCCAGGCCAATTTGAGAAACTTTTTCTCAATGTTACCGATCATCTTCTCCTTCGTCATTCCGGCCATCACCATGCGCCTGGTCTCTGAGGAGTTAAACATCGGCTCCTATGAAATCCTGCTGACCATGCCGGTGACCTTGACCGACGTTGTGGTGGGAAAATTCTTTGCGGCGCTGGCCTTCGTCGTCGCCTTGCTGATACCGACTTTCGCCTACCCGGTTACGGTAGCAGCGCTCGGTCAGCTTGACTGGGGACCGGTAGTGGGCGGCTACATCGGTGCCGTCCTTCTAGGGGCCGCCTTTACTGCGATTGGACTGTTTGCCTCAGCCCTGACCCGCAACCAGATCATCGCCTTTATTGTCGCCATGGCGGTGTGCTTCATTCTGACACTGATCGACAAAATGCTCTTTTTTCTTCCCCGGTCACTGCTGGGAATTCTGACCTATCTGGGCGCAGATTCCCATTTTCAAAATATATCAAAGGGAATTATCGACTCTCGGGACATTGTCTACTTTTTGAGTGTCTGTTTTCTCGGTTTGTATGCCGCCTATCTGGCTTTGAGGGAAAAGTACTAAGAAAGGTGTCAGGTGTCAGGAGTAAAAAGGTTTCAGGTGTCAGGTGTCAGCCCAGCCGCTGGCTGGCGAAGCGGCCAGTTTGATCGGAAAAGAAACTAATGAACATCTTTTCACTGTTCCGGCCAGGCGGAGTTTCATACGAGGAAAGAGGGTTCGAAGGTTCAGGGTTGACGTTTTTAAACGCTTAACAGCTGGAACCTTTCAACCTTTGAACTCTGAACCCTGAAGCTTGAACCTTTGTGCAATCATAGTTGATTTAAAATAGACAGAATACATTCAATCGACAATATTCAATCATTTGAAGAGGGAGAACCCCATGGCTTTTGGGAAAAAATCAGGCCATTATCTAAAATTTATCATTTACCTCGTTGTTGTCGTGCTGGCAAACGTTGCCGGAATCACGCTGTTTTTTAGAGCGGATTTGACGGCCAATAAAATTTACTCCATTTCCAAGGCCAGTAAAGAGGTCGTTGCGACATTATCCGAACCATTGAGCATCAAAGTCTTTTTTACCAAAGATCTCCCGCCGCCTTACAACAATACCGAGCGTTACCTGCATGATCTTTTCGAGGAGTACGCCATCTACGCCAACAAATTTTTCAATTATCGATTTTATAATGTCAGCGTCGAAGAAGGCGAATTAACCGCTAAGGCCCGGGAAAACCAGAAAATTGCCAACAACTACGGTATCCATTCCATTCAGATTCAGGTCATCGATAATGACCAGGTTAAATTTCAAAAAGCCTACATGGGGCTGGCCCTGATTCATGGGGATCTGATCGAGCAAATTCCCACGATCACTTCCACCGAGGGCCTGGAGTATACTCTGACCACCGCCATTAAAAAAATGAACAACAAAATCAGTGCATTACTAAGCTTGCCCGATAAAATAAAAATCAAGTTGTTTCTGTCATCCTCTCTGGAAATCGTTGCACCGCAAATGGGGGTCAGAAATCTTACCGGAATTCCCGCTGAGATAGAAAATATCGTCAAAAAGCTGAATCAGAAAAATTACGGTAAACTGGAATTCGAGTTTATAAATCCGACCCCTGATCAGGATCTCGCAGCAATCTCAAAGGAATACAATATTATGATGCTTTCCTGGCCGGCGCTTGCCAAGGGCATCGCACCGGGCAACGGCGTCATCGGCCTGGTTATGGAATACGGGGAGAACTCGTTGACCGTGCCCTTGATGCAGGTCATCCGGCTGCCGATTATCGGAACCCAGTACAAATTAGCCCAAACAGGCGAGATAGAAGAAAGCATTAACAGCAATGTCGAGCGACTCATCGACATTAATGAGGATCTGGGTTATCTGGCCGATCACGGGACCTTGAATCTTGCCGGCCCACCCCCCAGTGCTCCGGGCCGTCCGCCGGCTGAGGCGCCGGCCAGCAACTTTCGCAGGCTGGTGTCCCAAAATTACACCCTGAAAAACATCTCTCTGAAGGATCAAAATATACCGGAAAGCTTGAATTGTCTGATCATTGCACGACCGACGGAGAAATTTTCCGACTACGCACTGTTTCAAATCGACCAGTTTCTTATGCAGGGCAAGAGTCTGGCCCTGGTGCTGGATCGCTTTAAGGAGGTTAGCCCCGCCGGTCAACAAGGCATGAATCTGGGCCAGACACCCGTTTTTCTCCCCCTGGATACCGGGCTTGAAAAATTGCTTTCACACTACGGCATCCGCATTCAATCGTCTTTTATCATGGACGAAAACTGCTATCGCCAGGAATTGCCGGCCCAGTTTGGCGGCGGCGAACGGGCCATTTACTTTGCACCACTGATTAAAAACCGCTTCATCAACAACGATTTGGATTTTATGAAAAATATCAAACGACTGGTGGCGTTAAAGATTTCGCCCCTGGAGCTGATTTCAGAGCGCATCAGCCAGAACTCTTTAAAAGCCCACCGGCTGTTTGCTTCATCGAAAAAGTCCTGGCAAATGCGCGATCGCATCAATCTGAACCCCATGTTCATCAAACCGCCTGAATCAACCGAGGAAATGCAGAGTTACCCACTGGCCTATATCATCGAAGGCGAGTTCCCGAGCTACTTTGCCGGCAAACCGTTGCCGCTAAGGGAAATTAAAGATGAGAAAGAATCCGAAGAAAAACCCCAGGCTGAGGCCTCTAAATCCCCAACTGATATTGATCTGTCACAGATCGAACGCCAAGGACAGTTTCTGGCCCGGGGCAAACCCGGAAAAATCTTTGTGATGGCCTCGGCCGACATGCTGAGAGACAACCTATTGGACGCCGGCGGCCAAGGGTCCAATGCCACATTCATATTAAATACGATTGATTATTTGAACGGACGGGAAGATGTTGCGGTGATGCGTGCCAAAGTGCAGCGTTTCAATCCTTTAGAGGATACCCAGGCCGGCACCAAAGCATTTGTTAAAGCGCTGAATATTGCGGGTCTGCCGGTATTGGTCGTCATCTTCGGACTCGGTGTCTGGTTCCGGCGACATTCCCGCAAAAAGCAAATTCAGATGATGTTTCATCAGTAGGAAAACAGGAAATGAAAATTAAAAAAGAGTTCATCATACTGCCCCTTGTAATCATCGCCTTGTCTGCCTATCTGGTGATGCGCTCCTCGGACCGCACCCAATACCAGTTACCGGATGTCCCGCAGGTAGCAGCCAAAGAGATCTCCAGGCTGCAAATTACCAAAGGCCAAGCCAGCATCGTCATCAATAAAAAAGATGATAAATGGTATATCGCACCTGATGAATTCCCGGCCGATGCAAACAAGGTCAAGAATATGCTTAACGCCATCGAAAAGCTTACCTTAACGGCCCTGGTTTCCGAGTCCAAGAATTACAACCTCTATGACCTTAATGAGGAGAAAAAGATTAATGTCAAAGCCTGGCAGGGAGAAGACCTGAAGCGGGATGTTGACCTGGGAAAAACCGCCTCATCATTTCGTCACACATTTGTCAGACCGGCTGGAGATGAGCGGGTATTTCATGCCCGCGGAAATTTCAAAAACAATTTTGATTTTAGCGTGGATGATCTGCGGGATAAACTGGTATTGGCCTTGAACCCGGCCGATATCCAACTAATACAGGTGATCAAAGATCAGCAGACCCTGACAATTAGCAAAAGCCAGGCACCGGTGGTGGTGGATAACACGGAAGCTGAGAAAAAGTCAGATCCAGCACCAGGCGCAAAGAAAAGCGCGTGGCAGGCGGCAGACGGTCGGCCGGTCGAGGAAACCGCCGTCAACCAGCTTCTCAACGCCGTTTCCGATCTGCGCTGCGAGAAATTCATCAACGATCGCCAAAAAGAAGATTTTACATCTCCGCTGTTCACCCTGCAGCTGAAAGGTGGGCAGGAGTACAGCCTGTCAATATTTGCCAAGACCGCTGAGAAAGACACTGAATTTCCGGCCGTGTCCTCGGGCAGTAATTACCCGTTTCTATTATCCGGCAGTCAGGTGGACAGTATAATGAAAGATCCTTCAGAAATTCTAAAAACGCCCGCAACCAAATCGGACTAGAGTTGTGTCCCACAAATACATTAAAAAAGTCGAACAGCATATCTAAAAATAGTGGCGTTTTTGAATATAAAAAATTTCAAGCACCAAATAACAAATAACAAACAATATCCAAATTCCAAGCTCCAAAAAATCCCCCTTACCCCCTTTAGAAAAGGGGGAAAACAGGTTTGGACTTGCCCCGAGAAGTTTTCTTCGGTCTGAGCTCAGACCAAATTTAGCTTTTCACGGACAGCCGAATCGATTTGACTCATTGTATCCTGAGATTTGTTTCGAATTTGAGTTTTGGAATTTGAGATTTGTTTGTAATTTGGGATTTGAAATTTGGAATTTAACCAATTTCATTCT
>JAIVWA010000331.1:0-5652 GCA_049190255.1 Gammaproteobacteria bacterium
GATTTCCCCCTCTGCCATAAATATGACCCGATCAGCGACTTGATGGGCAAAATGCGTTTCATGAGTCACACAAATCATGGTCATTCCCGATTTGGCCAAATCAATCATCACATCCAGAACCTCTTTAATCATCTCCGGATCCAGAGCAGAAGTCGGTTCGTCAAACAGCATAATTTTGGGTTCCATGGCCAGAGAGCGAGCAATCGCAACACGTTGCTGTTGCCCGCCCGATATTTGGCCAGGGGATTTAGATGCCAGATCAGCAATTCCAACTCGATCCAGTAAAGCTGTTGATTGTTCAATGGCTTTAGCTTCAGGTAATTTACGCAACCATATGGGGCCCAGTGTACAGTTTTCCAGTATGGTCAGATGAGGAAACAGATTAAAATTTTGAAACAGCATCCCAACATTATCACGGATGATAGCTACACTTTTTTTATCCTTTCCCAATTCTTCACCAAATATGGAAATAGAGCCTTCTTGATATGTTTCCAGATGGTTGATGCAACGGATAAAGGTTGATTTTCCCGATCCCGAAGGTCCGCAAATAACAATAATTTCTTTTTCTGAAACTGACAGTGAAATGTCTTTCAGGACGTGGAATTCGTCAAACCACTTGTTCAGTCCGCTGATCTTGATTGCAGTTCTGACAGACCCATCATCTCCGGACAGTTTATTTGAAGGTTGACTGTTCATTCTCATCTATCTGTTTTTAATCTTTTTTCCAATCGCTGGCTGTATTGTGACATGGAGTAACAGAAAACAAAGAACAAGACTGAAATGGCCACCAGCGGTTCGCTATGAAGGCCAAACCAGTTTTTATCAATTGAAATGTTGCGGGCCATTAACAGAATATCAAAAAGTCCGATGATCGATACCAGGGTTGTGTCTTTGAACAGGCTGATAAACGAAGTAACAATATTGGGAATCATGGCTCTTAATGCCTGGGGTAGAATTATAAAGACCATTGTTAGCCAATAGCCTAAGCCGATTGATTTAGCAGCATCGTACTGGCCACGGGGGATCGCCTGCAAACCGCCTCTAACTGTTTCTGCCATATAAGCGCCGGCAAACAGGCATACCGCTACAATCACTTGAACCAGTTTATTAAGTTCCATCGTATTGGGAAAGAACAACGGCAGCATTGTTACCGACATGAATAAAACGGTTATCATTGGAACCGATCGGACCAGTTCGATCGTGCAAATTGAAAACCACCGAATTACAGGCATCTTTGAACGCCGGCCTAACGCCAGAAGAATACCAATTGGCAATGCCATCACAATTGAAAAACCGGAAATGATTAGGGTCAGAAAAAGGCCGCCCCAGGCATCAACATCTACCGGTTCCAGGGTCAGGTTTTGCAGTGTCAAAGCAATCAAAACAGTGGCGATCAGCCAGATTGTCAAAGGCCCCAAAAGAGCTGCTCTTTGTGGGTAAAAGCGCCCCATCAATGGTTCAAGGTATTGTCCAAGTTGTTTGCGGCGCAGGTAAATCAAGATAATATCGACGTATAATATCAGAAGGTAAGCCAGGGCTGCGCAGGCAATGATGAAGTGCAACCTGCTGCGATCCCCGCCTAAAAACAAATAATTAGCCAGAAAGGGAAACAGGATCACCGCCATAAGTGCAATCACTATTTTATGTTTTACTTGTTTTAGCGCCAACGGAGCGAGCCAGATTACGCCAATGCAAAAACCAAGGTTTACTCTCCATTGGAGATCGTCCGGGTAGCGGCCGTAGATTAGATTGTTAAACCATGGGATCACCCCTGCCCAACAGGCACCATCAGGACTAATTGTCAAACACTCGCGACGAGTGGCAGCTGACCAGACAGCCTTTAAAACAGACCATTCCAGGAAGGGTTTTATCAGCACAAAAAGCAAGGTGAAGACCGCAATCGTTAACAAGGTATTCCAAACGCTGCCAAACAGATGTTTTTTTATCCATCCAATAAAACCATAAGTGGATATTGCCGGGGGACGGCTTGGACGGGGAACAAATTTTAACAGTTCGGCCGTGGGAGGTGGTTGATTGTCCAAATTACCCCTCCTGTAGTTGAATTCGTTTATTGTAAAGATTCAATAAAAATGAAATCAATAAGCTGGTGCACATATAAAACCCCATCACCATCAGCACAATTTCGATGGCACGCCCGGTTTGATTGAGTGAGGTTTGCATAAAAACCGAGACTAATTCCGGAAAACCAATAGCTACTGCCAATGAAGATTCTTTGACGGTTGTTAGCCAGGCATTAATCATGGGCGGCAAAATAGCACGGGCAGCTTGGGGCACAATAATTAAACGCAGTGTTTTAAAAGGAGGAAAGCCAATAGCAGAGGCAGCCTCCAGCTGACCTGAATCAATCGACTGAATACCGGCACGAACCATTTCACCGATAGTTGCGGAACGATATATAGTCATGGCAACAAACGCGGCGGCAAAGGCGGTGGGGAAGAAAAATCCATCTTGAAAGTTAAACCCCTGCAGGGTTGGCACTACCCAATGCAATGGTTTTCCGGTTAATACAAATACTATTGCCACAAAAATCAGCAGTGCAAAAAGAGAGGGGAAAAATACTGCGATGTGTTTCCCACTGCGTTTTCTAAACTTTAGCGACCATTTAAGCAAAATGAATAAACAGATGGCCGCTAAAAAAATGGCAATTAAAGTCCAAATAAAATTTGATTCAAAAACCGGCGATGGGAAATAAACGCCCCGATTGTTTAAAAAAAAGACGTCAAAAAGATTATAGCTTTGTCTGGGTGCAGGAAGAGTGGAAAATACGACTATAAACCAAAACACAATTTGAATCAGCAAGGGCACATTCCGAACAAACTCCACATACCATCGAGCCAGTTGGGCCACCAGAAAATTACGCGACAGCCGCATGATGCCGACTATAAAACCGAGTGAGGTCGAAAAAATAATAATGAGGGTAGATAAAATGAGGGTGTTGACGATCCCCACCAGATACACACGGCCGTAAGACATGGATGGGTCATAGGGGATGATTGACCAGCCAATGTCAAACCCTGCTGTAGAGCTGATAAACCCAAACCCAAAGGGAAGTTCCATTTGGCGGAGATTGTCAACAATATTGGAGAATAGATAATACCCAATACTGAAGACAATAACGATCGCCAGACCCTGAATGAATTTTGAGCGGAATGACGAGTCATAAACCAGTGTTTTAAGTGTATTTACTGATAAAAACCGTTCGCCCTTTGAATCAATCACGCGTCCTCTTCGATGTCAAAACCTTAAGAACAGGTTTGTTTCTATTTATTGAAATCACATCATGTTTGCACATGATTTATGCCATAGCCAGGTTGAATATTTAAGCAATTCTACCCGTCGAGAGCCTCAGAGTCTAACGACTGAGTCGAACGATTGATTTTAATAGAAAAGACAGAGCGAAGCGATACCACAAATCTTCAATCATCAATCTTCAATCTTCAATTCCGGTTTATCCGGGTTGAGTATTAACCATCCTACCATGATGTGTCGTCTGGAAATCCTTGTCAAGCGGCCTGTCATCTGCTAATAAATTCCTATGAAAAAACCGGCTAACGGCCCCAGGTTAATTCTGGCTTCAAAATCACCCCGTCGGCGATATCTTTTAAAACAAGCAGGGCTCAAATTTTCTGTCATTCCCAGCAGGTTTGATGAGAGTTCAGTGAGGCTGTCATCTCCGGATGTCTATGTCAGGCAATTGGCTGAAAATAAGGCCAGAGATATCTCAGAGCAATATCCCGACAGCTGGGTAATCGGCGCGGATACCATTGTTTTCATCGACGGTACCATATTGGGTAAACCGGGTTCGCAGGCCGAAGCGCGCACCATGCTTAAAAACCTGAGCGGCAGAACCCATCAGGTTCTGACGGGTTACTGTATTTGCCGCCATAGGACCGGCAGTCGGTTTTCAGAAACGCTTAAAACCGATGTTTGCTTTAAAAAATTGACGGATCGGGAGATCGACTGGTACATTAGTTCCGGCGAACCTTTTGACAAAGCCGGAGCTTATGCTATTCAAGGAATCGGCACGTTTCTTGTCAAGCGTATCAATGGTTCTTATACTAATGTGGTCGGCCTTCCGGTTTGTGAGGTCGTGGAATTTCTAATTAACGAAAAGGTAATAGAGCTGACATCCTGAAATTCCAAGATATGTTTAAAAGGAATGGATTCGATCTTAACAAAATAATATAGACAGGATTGACAGGATCAACTGGATTTTATTTTGACTTCGTAGTTGCTATAAAAGCCACAAATCTTCAATCATCAATCTACAATCTTCAATTGGAACGTGAGGGCATCGATTTGAAAGACCGACTTGAACTCGTACAAGAGCGAATTAGACAGACTGCCAAGGCCTGCGGTCGCTCGGAAACAGACATTCGCCTTGTGGCTGTCAGCAAAACCATGCCGGTTGAAATTGTCAAAAAAGCAATTGAGACCGGGATGACAGATTTTGGCGAAAATTATATCCAGGAAGCCAGGGAAAAGACCAGCAGCCTGGCCCAATATCCTGTAACCTGGCATTATATCGGCCATCTGCAGTCGAATAAGGCTAAATATGCCGTCCGCATGTTTGATTTCATTCACTCGGTAGACTCCCTGAAATTGGCCCGGGAATTGGATAAACACGCTAAAAAAATAGCCAAAGTGCAGGCCATTTTGATTCAAGTCAATGTCGCCAAAGAGGATTCAAAGTCCGGTATCTATGAAGAAGATATATTGCCGCTGCTGAGGGACATCAGTCAATTTGAAAACCTTGCAGTTAAAGGCCTGATGACCATGCCGCCTTATTTCAATGCCCCTGATAAAGTTCGCCCGTTTTTTGCTGCCCTGAGGGGGCTTCGTGATCAAATCAAAAATGAGAACATACCCAACATTTCCATGGATGAACTTTCCATGGGTATGACCGGAGATTTCGAAGCCGCTATCCAGGAAGGGGCTACGATGATACGCGTCGGCACAGCTATTTTCGGAGAAAGACATTGAAAGTACTGATACACCTGTGCTGCGCTCCCTGTTCCGTTTATCCGGTAAAAACGATGAAAGCCGGAGGGCTTGACGTCATGGGCTTCTTTTACCGGCATAATATTCACCCCTATTCCGAGTGCCTTAGAAGACAGGAAACCCTCGAAGGTTACGCTCGTCAGATTGATTTGCGGTTAATTATCCAGGAAGGTTATGATCTGGAGGGGTTTATTCAAAATGTAGTTTATCGGGAAAAGGACCGCTGCACTTATTGTTATCATGACCGCCTGCGAACCACCGCCCTTATGGCCAAACGCGGAAAATTTGATTATTTTTCCTCCACCTTGCTTTACAGCAAATTCCAAAAGCACGACATGCTAAAATCGATTGGAGAATCCATCGGAAAATCCATCGGAGTGCCGTTTTTCTATGAAGATTTTCGATCCGGATGGAAAGAAGGCATTGATACATCAAAGAATCTGGGAATGTACCGCCAGCAATACTGCGGATGCATATATAGTGAGAAGGAGCGCTATTACAAATCCTGATTGTCGAGTGGAGGAAGGATCTAAAAAGAGAATATCGAATATCGAATAATGAATGTCGAAGGAAGGAATAAACAGAAAAGAGAACCGCAGAACCGAAGAATGTCGAATGCCCGCCTGCCAT
>JAIVWA010000332.1:0-5650 GCA_049190255.1 Gammaproteobacteria bacterium
AACCCATTGCGAACCGTAGTGATCTTCAGCCACCACGCGCAAGGGGAATCCGTGTTTGCGCGGCAGAACCTGCCCGTTCACCTCATAGGCCAAAAATATTTTGAAAAAAGACCTGCGTGGGTTCATCAGGGACCTGAACTCATAAAAAATTTCATTTGTTATGTTTTAAGTGGCGGATGTTTTCTTTGCCGGCAACGATAACGTCGGTTGCCAGTCCTAAAAAAAGGCCGTGTTCAACGATTCCCGCCCGATCGTTTAAGCGGGACACCAGCCCGCCAGGATCGGAGATTTGGCCAAAATGAGTGTCTAATATAAAATTTTGCTGATTTGTGAGGAAGGGAGTATTGTTTTCATCAAGCCGCAGCGTAACCGATCCGCCGATGGATCCCAGAAAAAGCTGCTCTGTCTTGCGGGCGAATGGAACCACCTCAATAGGCAAGGCCCATTTGGTGCCCAATTGAGGAGAGAGTTTGCTTTCGTCGACGATGACGATATTTCTCCGACTGGCCTGGGCGATAATCTTTTCGAGCAGAAGGGCCCCGCCGCCGCCCTTAATTAAATTCAAGTCAGGGTCGACTTCGTCGGCGCCGTCGATGGTTAGATCGATTTCGGGGTGTGTTTCCAAATCGGTCAGGGGTATATTCAGCTGGCGAGCCAATTTTTCTGTTCGATCAGAGCTGGGAATCCCTATAATGTTTTGCAGGTCTCCGGCTTGTATTCTCTCACCAATTCGCTCAACAGCGAATTTGGCCGTGCTGCCTGTGCCAAGTCCGAGCACCATGCCGGATTCGATCAAATCCGCCGCCTGGATGGCCGCCTTTTTTTTTAATTCATCCTGACTAGTCATGAATCATCCCTGCATTTTTTGTAATCTGTAAGTTAAGGCATGCTTTTTTTCTCCGCTATAATTTGATGTGCTATAGCACCATTGTTTAAAATCGTCTACTGCTATTTCTATGATCCGGTTTCAATTTGCAGGTCATAACTCTTCCACCGACTGGGGTGGCGGTTGATCCCCTTTTACTTTTTTTATGATTTTGGGGATAAAAAAGGAGAATACAAAAAGGGCTATCGAGAAAAAAACTTTAAAAGACATCAGCTCGGCCCAGTTGCCGGATACCCAAATTTCCTTTAAGGTCCCAATAAAAAATGTGAATATAAAAGTTCCAACCATGATGCCCAGTCCGGTTCCGAAAAAATAATCCTTGAAGTGAACTTTGGTCAACCCCATGCCGAAGTTCATGGGCGTGAAAGGGAAATATACCAGGCGCAGATACAATACGGTGGCAAACCCGTTGCGCTCAATGGCATCGTCATATTTTTTCAACCGGTCACCGATCAATGAGGCGGAGAATTCTCTGCCAAGGGTTCGACCGATCAAGAAAGCCGCACTTGCACCGGCCATCGCACCGAACCACACATACACAAAGCCCCAGTAGGCACCGAAAATGGCGGCCCCCAGGCCGGTCAAAAGAGTTCCCGGCAGAAACAAACATACCCCGACCGCGTAAATCATTATGAATACCAGCGGGGCCCAGAAACCGACAGCATCAAGAAAGTTTCCCAGGGCGTCTGCTGTAAGATAATTTCTAACAGGCGTGAAACGCACGACAATGATGGCCACCACAATAAAGACTAATAATATGAATGCTTTAATGACTGCCTGGCTGCGATTTTTTGATGATTCCGCTCCGGTTGTTTCCATGGTGGCGTGCTCCTGGCCTAATTGAGCAATAAACACTCAATTAGGCGTTACTTGTGAATTGTTATTCGTTATCAGTGTTGTGTCCCGGAAAAAACTCACTTAAGATCACGGGCAAACGTACTCAGATCGTTATAAAATGAATCAGATTAGATCGCATGTATACGCTCTGCGCTTTCAACCTTCAATTAACGATTGAGCCTCAAACGGCCCTTCACTGCCCGCCGGGTAAAAATTAAGCATTTCTCCGCGATCATTGCAACTTTCACACTCATTTAGGATAGGGGTTAAAAACGACCAGCATTTTTCAACGCCGTCCTGCCGCCAAAAGAGCGTTTGATCGCCTAACATGCAGTCGATAAGAACTTTTTCATAGGCATCCAGGATGGGTCCGGAGTAGCTTTGATGATACTGAAAATCCATGGTGACTGTGCGCAGGCAAACCCGGGCGCCGGGATTTTTGGTTTGAAAGGTCAAGGTGATTTTTTCTTCCGGATACACCCCCAGGGTTAATCGATTGGCCACAATGGTTTTACCCAGGATATGGCGAAACATGGAATGGGGGACTGTTTTAAACTGAATGGCGATTTCAGTAATTTTTTGTGCCAGTCGTTTGCCGGAAGTCATGTAAAACGGAACCCCCTGCCAGCGCCAATTGTCCAGAAAAACTTTCATCCTGGCGTATGTCGGTGTGAGTGAGTTGGGGTTCACCCCGGACTCTTGGCGATAGCCGGAAACCGACCGTTCATTGATCATACCGGCTGCATATTGCCCCAGGACGAGGTGGTTTTGCAATTCGTCTATTGGAAACGGCCTGAGCGCCCGAAAAACTTTTCCTTTCTCATCCCTTACCAGGTCGGCTTCAAAACGGGAAGGGGGTTCCATGGCTGTGAGGGCCAGCAACTGCATCATGTGGTTTTGAAACATATCCCTCAAAACTCCGGATTGCTCATAGTAACCGGCGCGATGCTCCACGCCAAGGGTTTCGGTTGCCGTGATACTCACATGATCAACGTATCTTCGATTCCAGATGGGCTCGAAAAGCGAATTGGCAAAGCGCAGCATCAATACATTCTGGACCGTTTCTTTTGCCAGGTAGTGATCGATTCTGAATATCTGGTGCTCTTGAAAATATCTATGCAGACTTTGATCGAGTTCCACAGCCGTCTGTAAATTGGTGCCGAATGGCTTTTCCACAACGATTCGAGACCAGCCGTTACCGTCGACCTGCTCTGCGCTCAAGCCGGACCGACCGATCATCTCAGCCACAGTCATGTATAGAACAGGCGGTAGGGCGATATAGAAAATTCGGTTTCCCCGGGTGTGATTTTGACGGTCGATTTCTCTCAAAGATTCGGCCAGTCGGCCGTAGGAATCAAGGTCTTTGTAATCGATAGTTCGATAATGCAGGGCCGCTGCAAAAGAAGGCCATCGGTCTGGTTTAAACATGCCGGCCGACTGCAGGGCCGCTTTCATCTTTTCGCGAAAATCAGAACTGTCGAGATCTGTGCGTCCGCAACCAACAATCTGAAACGGTTCCGGCAGGCCCTCGCTGAGATAAAGATTGAACAGAGCCGGTATCAATTTGCGGGCGGTCAAATCCCCGGTTGCTCCGACAATAACGATGGTGCACGGGTCAATGGGCTCTGTGGCCACACATTCGTCCGGCGCGATTCCCAGATCCGGTGTGGTAACCGAAGCTGTCGCTTTCAGTTCTGTATTTTGGGTGGAGTCTTTGCGTTCCATTGGTAAATCTCATTCGGTTAAACAAAAAATTACAAATAACAAATCGCAAATAACAAATAATAACCAATGACCAAAAATACAAATTCAAAACAAAGACGTATTTTTGAATCTGCTAGTTGTCTGGTTTCGGTCATTGGAATTTGGAATTTGTTATTTGTTTGTATTTTGGTGCTTGGGTATTGGTATTTGGCCATAAAATTTACCAAAATATTTATTTAAGATATTAGAGGCTTCATTGCCAAACCTTATTCACTGCACGTTTCTTCGGCGCAGGCTCTGCCCTTCAGATGAAAGAAAAACTTCAACCCCTTTTGCACCTTTTTCGAAAAAATTTTCGGTGAGAAATAGGTGCCGGCTACTTTTTTGTTGATTTCCCCGATGGTCGGGTAGGGGTGCATGGCCGCCGCCAGGGTGGAGAGTTTTACTTTTCCGTTTAGTACGGCCACCCATTCACTGATCAAATCACCTGCATGGGGGCCCAATATCTGGACACCGATCGGCTTTTCTTTCTCATCCAGGAGCATTTTAATTTTCCCGATGGTCTCTCCTTCGGCCAGACTTCGATCATTGTCTTTAAATTCTTCTGTCCAGACATTATATTTGATTCCGGCTGCCGCGGCACTTTTTTCATTCATGCCGATGCTGCCAAGGGACGGATCGGTGTAGGTGCACCAGGGTAAAAATGTATAGTCGACCTTGCGCGGGAGCCGGAATATGGCATTGCTTATGACAATACCGCCTTCATATCCGGCGGCATGGGTAAACTGAAAGCCGCCATTGATATCCCCGGCGGCATAAATGTGGTTGAGGTTGGTTCGCAGACGATTATCAACCTTTATGCCCCGGGGCGTGTATTCTACCCCTATTTTTTCAAGCCCGAGGTCATTGATGTTGGCGCTTCTTCCCAGAGCCACCAGAACGGTTTCGGCTTTCAGGCTGATGGTGCTGCCTTCCCTGGTTTTAATCTTGACCTCTTTTTCACGGCCCAGATCCCTGACTTCTTCGATTGAGGAATTGAGATAAAATTTCACGCCCTCAGCACTGAGAACATCTTTAACTGCGTCGGCCATATCAGCATCTTCTTTTGCCAGGATTTGAGGCGCTCTATTCACCACGGAAACTTTGGTGCCCAGCCGACAGAAAGCCTGTGACATCTCTACACCGATGGGACCGCCTCCCAGAACGATCATGGATTTCGGCAGATGGTCCAGGTAAAAAATTTCTTTGTTGGTAATATATGGGGTTTTATCAAGGCCCTTGATCGGCGGGGCCATGGGAGAAGATCCGGTGGCAATCACCCAGGTTTTGGCCGAATAGGTATCCCCGTTTAACCGGATGCTGTGCTCGTCTATAAAGGCAGGCCGGCCAAATTCCACCCGGGCACCCAGTTTGCAAAATCTTTCTTTCGAGTCGTGGTGCTGAATGGTGGCGATTACGGACTTAATTCTTTTTGATATTTCCCGGAAGTCCACCGGTGGTACATCTACGGCGGGCAAACCGAATTTTTCGGAATTTTTCATCCAATGGTAGACTTGCGCCGTTTTAATCAGGGTTTTACTGGGCACACAACCGAAATGAAGACAGTCACCCCCCAACTCCTTTTCTTTTTCAACCAGCAATGTTTTGGCGCCCAACTGGGCAGCTCCGGATGTGACCGTCAGACCGCCGGCACCACCACCGATGACACCGATATCGTAATCATAGTTTGCCATGTGCACCTCCTTGTATTTCCGTAACCTGCGCTATCATATTATTTGCAGTATCACCTGCAGAGGAATACCGCAGTAAAGCGCAAAGGAGTATTGGAGTGATGGAGTATTGGAGTGTTGAAAAAGGATATCCACCTTTTAAGCATCACTCCAGTACTCCAATACTCCAACTCTCCGAAATTAATTGAAAATGAAAACCACCCGGTGGATTAGCCTTCTTTTCAGTAATAGATCCGCATTTGTTAATCTTTGTCGTGTGTTTTTTATAAAACTTACATGAACAAATTAGCCATTTCTTCGACCTTGGCAATAGTGCCGCGGGTTTTTTCTTCAAAGGTATACCCGCCTCGAGAGGGCGGGCAAGTTCAAGACTGCTGTGAAGTATGGGAAGATCGTTGACTTGAGTTAGGAGAGTTCTTATTTTGATGAAAACTAATTAATCGAAAGGAGATCTAAAATGCAAGAACGTAGCGAAGCTGTTACTTTTCAGGGG
>JAIVWA010000333.1:0-5625 GCA_049190255.1 Gammaproteobacteria bacterium
CCGGGCACACCGCCCAGCAGAATGCCGTGACCGCCCTGGGCCATTTCCAGATACTTGGCGCCCTGCTGGATGGCCATACGGCCGGCCACTTCACTCATGGGAGTGAGCAGCGGCAGCGATCTGTCGTCTTTTTGAATCGTTTCATAGGCAATGCTGATCGATCCGCTTTTTATGAGGACCTTGGTCAGCTCTTCCGCCGCCGCCAGATGGAGGTAGGTAAAGATAATCTGGTCCTTGCGGATGAGATCGTATTCGGCCGGCAACGGCTCTTTGACATGCATCACCATTTTGGCGCGCTTAAAAATTTCCTGCGGAGTTTCGACAATCTCAGCGCCGGCATCCTCATAATCCTTGTTTTTAAATCCGCTGCCCTTGCCGGCATTTTTCTCCACAAGTACCCTATGACCGTTCTGGCTCATGATCTCCACCCCGGCCGGGGTCATGCACACGCGATTTTCTTCAGTCTTGATTTCTTTTAAAACGCCAACAATCATGGCTGTCTCCTTCGATATAGAAGTTTGAATGTATGGTTAAAATACCTAAAAAATAACTCATTACCGCTTTCTGGGCTTTGGCTAAGAGATACTCGATATTAGATACTGGATACTCGATGACATTCTGACCGGTCCGTAAATGCAGATCATCGAGTATCGAGCATCCAGCATCCAGTATCGAGTATCCAGCATCGAGCATCGAGTGGCCAGAGGCCAGAAACCGGTGACCAGACACCAGACACCGGCGACCAGTTACAACAACTTATTGATCGGCTCATACTTAAGGCCAAAAGCCTCGGCCACCCCTTTATGGGTGACCTTGCCCTCTACCACGTTGGCCCCGGCCTTTATTTCAGGATTTTCCTTCATGGCTTTTTTCCAGCCCTTATTGGCGATCTCCACCGCATACGGCAGGGTGGCATTGTTTAGCGCCAGGGTAGAAGTCCGGGGCAGCGCACCGGGCATGTTACTGACGGCATAATGAATGATGCCGTCGATTTTATAGATCGGAGCTTTATGGGTTGTTTCTTTGGAGGTCTCAAAACAACCGCCCTGGTCAATGGAAACATCCACCAGTACCGAGCCTTTCTTCATCGTTTTGAGCATGTCCCGGGTCACCAGGGTCGGGGTCTTACTGCCCGCAACGAGCACGGCTCCCACCACCAGGTCCGCCTGGGGCAGGACATCACGGATGGTGGCCGGACTGGACATCAGGGTCACACATTGACCGGGCATCACATCGCTCAAATAGCGCAGCCGATCCAGGTCGATATCAAGGATGTAGACCTTGGCTCCCAGTCCGCTGGCCATTTTGGCGGCGTTGATGCCCACCGCACCGCCTCCGATAATGACAACGGTGGCCGGATCAACACCGGGAACACCCCCCAGCAAAACCCCGTGGCCGCCCTGGGCCATCTCCAGAAATTTGGCGCCCTGTTGAATCGCCATGGGACCGGCCACCTCACTCATGGGGGTCAGCAGCGGCAAGGTCCCGTCAGCCTTTTGAATGGTTTCATAAGCGATACAAACAGCCTTTCGCTTGATCAGGGCATGGGTCAATTCTTTCGATGCCGCCAGATGGAGATAAGAAAAATAGATCTGGCCCTTTCGAATCAACTCCAATTCAAAAGGCTGGGGTTCCTTAACACGCATAATCATTTTGGCCCGTTTAAAAATATCTCTGGGAGAATCAACGACTTCGGCTCCGGCTTTCTTATAGGAAGCGTTTCCGAATCCGCTGGCCTTACCGGCATTTTTCTCGACAAGGACCTGATGTCCATGCTGCCGCATGAATTCAACTCCCCCCGGACTCATACACACGCGATTTTCTTCAGCCTTGATTTCTTTCAACACGCCTACAATCATATTATTTTCCTTTCTGAAAAAGCATCGTTTATAAAGACTGACTGCTCATCAGCAAATTTTGGAGCGCTTGTGGGGCGTCATTAGAATCAGGCTTCAAGACATTTACCCGCGAACGCTACCATTTCCTCGGTTGCCTTGGAAAATTGCTCGGCCGTACGTTGAAGGGACGGATGGGTATTGTATTCGTCCCGCGTATAGCCATCTTCAGAATAGGCCCTTTCGAAATAAGGAATCCGCATGAGCTTGTCCATAACGTCTTGAGGAATATCTTCCAAGATGCGATCTTTTTCAAAAGTGATCTTTTCGACACCGGGCAAGAAAATAACTTCATCGATAAACCCCGGTGGGCACGTAACCACGATTGAAGCACCGGCCTTCTCCTCCATGTGCCAGATACGATCCTGGCCATCCACGGTGGGACCGATTCGCAGCGAACAGGACAGCATTTTGCTGGGCAGTTTATTGTCTATCAAATACTTATAGGCCTTCTTGAATATTGCCAGTTCCGCCAGCCGCACCTCACCATCGGAAAGCTCGATACCTTTTTCCCTGGCAAAATCCCTTAATCCGCCAAGATCGCCGTATCTGGACTCCATGTGGGTGATAACCGAACGCCATCGACTCAGATCCACACCGTTTTTCTTGGCGGTTTCAAGACCGCGTTTTACGCTGTTGGCACAATCCACCAGCTGGGGAAGAACAAAGGTCAGCGTATTATTGGTGGCAATCCCTTTTGATGTCAGGTACTCAATCACATCATATCCCTGCTTGGTACCGGGAATTTTAATCATGACATTGGGATTAATCGCCGCTATTTCTTCGGCCTGGCGCATCATGGCATCCTTATCAAACACGCTGCGCGGATCCACCTGCCCGGAAAGAAAGCCTGCCTTGTAATTGCTGGCTTCAAATAACGGCAGATACATATCCGAGCCGCGCTTTACAACCGTCTTGTAAAGTTCCCAGAAAAGACCCTCTTTATCCAGACCCGGATTCTCAGCCAGAATGTCTTTGGTCACTTTTTCCCAGTAGGGGGGATCATCCTGAATGGCCTGCAACGACAGCGGGGGGTTGGTGGTAACGCCTCTGAACAGTTGGTTTAGAGGGTTTTCGGTATCATACATCCGGTTAAATTGCTGTTGCAAATTCTCACGATCGGCCGGATCCGCTTTTGCAAGAATTTTCTTGCACCAGTTTTCGAAAATAACGGGAGACGAATCCCACCAGATTTCCATACCCGGGCTGATATCTACCAGTCTTTCAAAAAAATTTCTTTCTTCCATTGTCATACCTCCGAAAATAAATGGTTATTGTTAAACGATAATTAGAAAATCTCGAAAAAATCATCATGCAAGGTTTTTACGAGTGTGTTTTGTATTTGATGAATTCGTCTTTTTACGAATTCATCATTGACTCAGCTTTGATGTTCAACGTCTCCGAACTTGAGTGATAGCGCCCCAGTTCAATTTCAAGCTTATATTTGTCACCCCGGTGATAGGAATACAGCAGTTCGATAGGGATGCTGTTTTCATCGAAGGTCAGGCTTTCAATAAAAATGCCGGCGGTGTTTTTTTTAAGCTCCAAAATTGATGCGATGCTCTGATTCAGATTCACCGCGCTGATGGTCTGTTTGGATCGGGCCAGGGAGACCTTAAAGTGTTCGGTCATGATTTTGTACATCGAACCTGCCAGGTCCATATTCTGGATGCCGTCAAAAATGTCGCTGGGCAGGTAACTTTCTTCATAAATTAGCGGAATGCCGTCACCGGCTCGCACTCTTCGTACAACGATGACTTTTTTGCTCGGACCTAAAAACAGGGCCCGGGCGATATCTTCGTCAGCCGTTTCCATCTTTTTGCTCAATATTTTTGTTCTTTCCTCGACCCCGCTATCACGCATTAAATCCGTGAAGCTTAGAATATGCTCGAGTTTGTGTCTCAGTTCTACCGGTGTCTGGGCAACAAAGGTCCCGGTTCCCTTTTCTTTTCTCAGCAAACCCATGGCCGCCAGCTCTGCTATGGCCTGCCTCAGGGTGTTGCGGTTAACGCCGCACACCTGGGAAAGCGCCACTTCAGAGGGCAGTTTTTCACCGGGTTGATAGCGGCCGTTTTGGATCAATTCCTTAAGCCAGGCACTGATTTGCAGGTATTTGGGAATTGGATTGGTGGCGTCAACGATTTTCAAAACATTTTGTCCTTTAGAATAATTGTTTAATGTTTTAGATGTATATACAGCAGCAAATGGAGGATTGCAAGAAAAATTGTTAGATTCGATCAATTTTTTTATCATATCTGAACAACAATCAAATTGTTATAAAATTAGGCCCTTAATGGTAATTTTTTGCATTTTATGGCAAAAAAATTTTTCATCACGAAAACACGAAAGCTGGAAAGCACGAAATTTAGATCGTCTTTTTTCGTGTTTTCGTCATTTCGTGCTTTCGTGATTAATTTTTCCTGTTTGGTTCCGGTTTATCCGGGTTAGGCGTAAATGAATTGAAGCAGTTGAATTTATTGCCAAAGGTCATCGGCGAATGGTTCTGGATTTTTTAGTCCAACTACGCTATCGTGGCGCTATGAAAAACATCGCAATATTAGGTTCGACCGGATCAATTGGCACCCAGACTTTGGAAATTGTAGATAGATTCCCGGATTTGTTCAATATCATCTCTTTGGCCGCCAATCGGAATGTGCAACTATTAAAATATCAGATAGAAAAGTTTAAACCGGAATTCGTAGTTGTTTCCGACAAGAAAAATGCACAAATCCTGTCAAAACAAGTTGACATCGAAGTATTGGCCGGTGAAGAAAATATCGTGACGGCCGCAAGCGACAACCGCGTAGATCTCGTGATAAATTCCCTTGTTGGAAAATCAGGTCTTCGGCCGAGTATTGAGGCCATCAAACAAGGCAAAAACATCGGTCTGGCCAACAAAGAAACATTGGTCCTGGCCGGAAACATTGTGATGAAACTGGCAAAAAAACATAACGTATCCATAATTCCGATTGATTCTGAACACTCGGCCCTGTTTCAATCATTAAAATCCGGCGCCCATCGAGAAATAAACCGCCTCATCCTCACAATGGGTAAAGGACCGATCGCCAAAATGGCCAAAAACCGGTTATCCAAAGTGACCATGGAAGATGTTCTCAATCGGCCCTCCTGGGATATGGGCATGAAGATTAATGTCGATAGCGCAACCTGTGTCAATAAAGCCTTTGAAGTGATTGAAGCAAGATGGCTTTTTGATATTCCGGCCGATAAAATCAGTATCGTCGTCCATCCACAATATATCTGTCATTCACTGGTAGAATTTAAAGATGGGAGTATCATGGCTGAACTCGGAACGGCCGACATGAAACGATACACCCAATATGCCCTTTTTTACCCGGATCGAGGGGTTTCCCCAAAAGATGCTTTCATTGATCTGTTTGAAAAGCCAATCGTTTTTGAAAAGCCGCCTTTTGACAAATTCCCCTGTCTCGGCATGGGTCATTATGTGGTTGAACAGGGAGGCACCATGCCGGCCGTACTACACGGCGCCGATACCACGGCCGTCAGGGCGTTTATGGATAAAAAGATCAATTTCACGGATATTCCTATAATTATCCAAAAAACCTTGGATGCACACGAGCTAATAGAAGATCCGGACCTTGAAGATATCCTGGCTTCCGAAAATTGGGCTGAAACATATGCAACAACACTTGTACCCTAACCCGGAAAAGCCGGACTTTTTGTTCAGGCACTAAATATTCAATCACCGGAA
>JAIVWA010000334.1:0-5601 GCA_049190255.1 Gammaproteobacteria bacterium
ATATTCACTTACTGATTTCTGGTTTTGCATGCTGAAAATACCAGGCGTTTATAATAAAGACGGAGCGAAGCGACACCACAATTTTAGGCAATTTAGGCACTTTAGGCATTTTCCGGTTTATCCGGGTTAGGAGGTATAGATGAAAAAAAAATTTAATGTTGTCGGAACCAGAGTACCGATGCTGGATGCGGGCTTAAAAGTAAAAGGAGCCGCCCAATTTACGGATGATTTAGTCCTGCCCGGGATGCTCTTCGGCAAGATTCTGCGTAGCCCGCTGCCGCACGCCAGAATTCTCAACATTGATACCTCCAAAGCAGAAAAACTGCCGGGCGTCAAGGGCGTGGTGACGGGACGGGATATTCCGGATCGACAATACGGAATCGTCCCGATGGCCAAAGATGAGTATGCCCTGGCAAAGGACAAAGTACGCTACATTGGCGATGATGTGGCCGCCGTTTGCGCCATCGATCCTGAGATTGCCGAAGAGGCCCTTGAACTGATCGATGTGGACTATGAAGAACTGCCGGCTGTATTTGATCCCCGGGAAGCCATAAAGGAAGGCGCTCCCGTGATTCATGAGGGTGTGAAAAACAACACATCGTTTGCGATTAAAAAAGAATTCGGTGATGTCGCCCGGGCATTTGCCGAAAGCGATGCCGTTTTTGAGGATAGGTTCTACTCCCAGGCCGTCAATCATGCGCCCCTGGAACCCCATGCGGCCCTGGCCCAATTTGATCCGCTGAACGGAGACCTCACCCTCTGGTCATCGACCCAGATACCGTTTTTTTTGCGGAGAAATTTGTCCAATACCCTCCAGATTCCCGAAAGCAAGGTTCGGGTGATCAAACCCAAGGTCGGCGGCGGTTTCGGCCAGAAGATCGATATGTTTGCCAAGGATTTCTGTGCCGCCTGGTTTGCGATCCAGTTGGGTAAACCGGTAAAATTTGTCTATGAACGCGAAGAGGTGTTCATTTCCACCCGGCAGAGACATCCCATGTATATCACAGTCAAAACGGGGGTGAAGAAGGACGGTACGATTTTGGGGCAGCAATTTCAGGCCCATGCGGATGGCGGTGCTTATAACAGCACGGCGCCGACCATGATTGCCCTGTCCTGTTTTTTTCTCATGATACCCTATCACATACCGAACCTGATTTATGAGGGCTACCATATATATACAAACAAGCCCGTGGGCGGTGCCATGCGGGGACACGGCATCCCCCAGGCCCGGTTTGCGGTGGAACGGCAGCTGGACATGATCGCGGGTCGTATGGGTGTGGATCCGGTTGAAATCCGGATTAAAAACAGTATTCATGCGGGCCAACCCCATTCGGCCGGGTTTGTTATCAATACCTGTGGATTTTCCGAATCCGTGACGAGGGCCGCCGAGTCCATCGGGTGGCAGGAAAAGCGCGGAAAATTGCCGCTCGGGCGGGGCGTGGGACTGGCCGGGGCATCTTTTCCCAGCGGGGTCAGTAATATGAGCCATATCAGTTCCGGGGCTGTGGTCCAGCTGGGCCGGGACGGGGCTGTTAATGTGCTCTCAGGAGCCGCTGACATCGGGCAGGGTGCGGAAACAGTTATCAGCCAGATTGTGGCCGAAGAACTGGGGGTGTCCCTCGAAGACATTCGGATAACTGCCGCTGACACGGGTATTACGCCTCTGGATCCCGGAACATTCGGAAGCGGGGTTACGGTCAGGGCGGGCAATGCCGCCCGACTGGCGGCGATGTCCGCCCGCAATAAGTTGTTCGAATTTATAGCCGAAAAACTCGAAGCCAATATAGCCGACCTGATCTCCGAAGATCGGAACATTTTTGTAAAGGGGTCTCCGGAGAAAGGCATGACTTTTTTAGCAGCCCTGAAAGCCTATCAATATGCGGATCTTCCCATGCCTATCGTGGGCAGGGGTTCCTGGATGGCGCCGGCCTCCGAGCCGACCACGCTGTTTAAAGAAGACGGCAATTTTGCTCCCAATTACTCCTTCATGACCCAGGCGGCTGAAGTTGAAGTCGATCTCCAGACCGGCCGGGTAAAACTTTTGAAAATGGTGACGGCCCATGACTGCGGCACGCCCATCAACCCTATGCTGGTGGAAGGACAACTCGAAGGCTCCGTTGTGGGGGGGATGGGACAGGCCCTGTATGAGAATATCATTGTTGAGAAAGGGCAGGTGATGAACCCTTCCTTTTTGGACTATGGATTTCCAACATTTATGGAAATGCCGGAAATTGAAGCTATCGAGGTGGAAACCGACGATCCGATCGGGCCTTTCGGCGCCAAAGAGGCCGGGGAGGGTACCCAGTTATCACCGGCGCCCGCCATTGTTAATGCGGTCTATGACGCCATCGGCGTTGACTTCATGGAGCTTCCGATTACCCCTGAAAAAATTCTTGATGCCCTGGAAGCGCAAAAAAAATTGTTATAAACCAATCAACGATATCTGGATTATGAAATGACTGAAATTTCTTTAATACACCGAAAACCAAGCCAATGTGCTCCGTTTACGGGATCTTCCGGGGTCCAGCGACAGGTGACCCGCACGAAGGTTGCGGATCCTAAAA
This sequence comes from Gammaproteobacteria bacterium, assembly GCA_049190255.1. Taxonomy (GTDB): domain Bacteria; phylum Desulfobacterota; class Desulfobacteria; order Desulfobacterales; family JAFDCJ01; genus JAFDCJ01. The sequence continues at coordinate 2,565 of JAIVWA010000334.1, forward strand.
AACACCCGCCCCGCATGGGCAAATTCCCTTCCAGCCACTGGCCTTCACACATCTCCCAAACATTGCCGCACATGTCATAACATCCGCAGGGGCTGATCCCTTCGTCAAAAACAGCGATCTCCGATGTGTGCGGGAGATCATATTCCCTGGAATTGCATCTGTCCGGCAAAAATTCGTGGCCCCAGGCCCACCAGCGACCGTCGGTGCCGCGGCCGGCCTTTTCCCATTGCGCTTCCCCAGGCAATTTTTTACCGGCCCACCCGGCATAGGCCCTGGCATCACCCCAGCCTACGAATACCACAGGCTGTAAAGGCTGTCCCCAGTCCGGGTGGTCAATGAGCATGGGCGCCCTGTGTCCGGTGGCCTCAATAAATTTACGATACTGGAAGTTGGTGACCGGATACCGGTCGATGTAATAGTCTTCAAGATAAACATTTTGGGCGGGAACTTCCGTGGCAAAGGCCGGGTTTTCCCGATCTTGCAGCATAAATATGTGGTACAGTTCTTCCTGGCTGATCCCCATGGTAAAATCGCCTGCCGGCACGCAAACCATCTCGGCGCCATCAACGGGAGAAACGACGACTTCGGGCAAGGTGCCGGTGCCCGGCATTTTGTCTATGTTCCAGTGGTTTTCCAATTTCAAATTCCCCATCTTTTAAATTCGTTGAATGATGCCTTGGGGACCCATAATTGAATCTACAAAAAAACATCTTGGAAAGCAATTCAGAAATTTTTCCATAAAAAACTCTTGACAAGCCCTCTATAAGCTCTTAAAGTTGTTATGAGCATATACTCATAATATGAAAAAATCATAATGATAGTGGTTATTCATACTTGTAAAAGAGGGGAGTTCAATAATGAGAATAGCAATATCATCGCAAGGCAAGGAATTAAATGCCAATTTGGATCCACGGTTTGGGAGGGCAGCGTATTTCATTATCGTTGATCCGGAGACTATGGCATTTGAGGTTGTTGAAAACAGCCAGAACCTCAATCTTTCCCAGGGAGCCGGGATACAGGCCGGCAAGACCATCGCCGATAATAATGTAGATGCCTTAATTACAGGCCATTGCGGGCCGAAAGCCTTTAAGGTGCTGCAGGGGGCCGGCGTTAAAATAGTGACCGGTGCCGGCGGGACGGTGGCCGATGCCATCGCCCAATTTAATAGCGGGGAGCTTGAAACCTCCACCGAGGCCGACGTCGACGGTCACTGGGTTTAATAACAAAATGGAGGAATCCTATGCCTTTGTATGATTATCACTGTGAAAATTGCGGAAAAGTCAGTGAACTGCTGATGAATGTTTCATCTGATCAACCGCAATGCGCTTTCTGCGGCAGCCCAAATCTTACGAAACTTATGTCCGCTCATTCTTCTTTTTCCGGAGCATCTGTAGACAGATTGCCCGGAGCGGGCGATACCGGCTGTTGCGGGTCACAGCCCCACGAGGCTGGTTGTGAGGGACCCGGAAGTTGCTGCGGAAAAGGCCGTTAAGAATCACTAATATGGCAATAATTATTTAGATATGATGTGCTACGATTTAAATGATGTATTCACCGCAGAGCTCGCCGAGAGCGCAGAGAAAAACCATATCTTTATTATGTCCTTGCGGATTTTGCCTCTGCGTGCTCTGCGATCTCGAGCGCAGCGGGCGGTGAGCTTATGTCTAAATAATAATGAACTCATTGGTAGAAGGAGGTAGGCATGATCGGGAATGATTTTCTGCAATCAGTTGAAATTTTTAAAGACCTGGATGAAAATCAACTATCCGCCGTGCTGAGCTGTTGCCGGGAAGAACAATATAAGTCGGGTACCAAACTGTTCGCTGAGGGTGAACAGGCATCCAACCTCTATATCGTCAAAACAGGGCAGGTTGATCTGCGCTTTGATTTGCCGGGGCGACCCACCTCTGAAAAAAATACCATCTCCTCCATATCGGAATTCAAGGCTTTTGGTTGGTCCAGCCTTGTGGCTCCCTACAAATACAGTCTCTCAGCATATTGTACCACCAAAACCTGCGAGGTGGTAACAATTGATCAGCAAAGCCTCACCAAGCTATTTGAAAAAGATCACAGGCTCGGATATCTGGTACTGTCAAATATGGCTATGGTTATCGGCAGGCGTTTTCAGAAATTAGAAAAATTGGCAACCGCCGTGCCGGTTTCCATGGTAAAGGTCATCGTCCACCTGGCAACCTGCGGCATCGTCGCCGGCGCACGCGATGTTATGGGCGCCCTTATGGAAGAAATGAACCGTTCCGGTCGCCCGGATATAAAAGTGGCGTCTTCCGGCTGCATCGGTAAATGCCCCACCGAACCGAACGTAACGATTGAAATTGAAGGTCAAGATCCGGTCGTGTATCAGAAAATGAATGCTGAGAAAATGCGTCAGGTCTTCCACCAACATGTCCTGGGGGGACAGGTCCTAACTGATTTTGTTTTAAATGAGTAAAGTGAGAGTGTGCAGGAGGTATTCATGATCGACTTAGAAATAATGAAAACAGTTGAAGCCCTCAAGGGATTGAATAGCGATCAGCTGGCGCTAATCCAGAAGTACAGTGAAAAAATGGAATTTAACCAGGGGGAGAGGCTGTTTTCGGAAGGTGAGGATTCCGCTCACCTGTGGATTGTGCTGGAGGGAGAGGTTGAACTGCGGTATGATCGCCCGGAGGGCCAACCGAACCCGGTCGAAGACCCCATTTCTTTCATTTCCAAAGCGGAGTTATTTGGATGGTCAAGTTTTATGCCGCCTTTCAAATACAAACTTTCGGCTTATTGTGCCAGCCAGAAGTGTGAAGTGGTCAGAATCGAAAAAGAAAGCCTCGTAAAGTTGTTCGAAAATGACGCCGACATGGGATTCGAACTTATGTCACACATCCTGCGGGTTATCGGGACCCACTTCTACCAGTTTCGGAATGGCATCGCCAAGCGCTGGGGACATGATATCATGAGTGGCTGGTAACATGTAATGGAGGTTCAGGGTTCAAGGTTCAGAGGTTCAGGGTTCAGCGCCACCGCCGGCAAAAAAACGGCCGGTATG
>JAIVWA010000335.1:0-5575 GCA_049190255.1 Gammaproteobacteria bacterium
AGTCTCGCTATAAATCCCAATGATTGACAGTACTCAAAACCGTGTGATACTTGAATTATATCACTATAGATTTCGATGATTGTCGAATTACATAGATTGGCAAGTTGGGTCTCCAACAATTGAAATACCCCGCCAGTATCCCGCTTAAACCCCGCCCCATTTTAAAAAATACCCCGCCTATCCCGCAAGTACCCCGCCGGTTTTAATAAAAAACATACCCAGCCTACCCTGCAAAATTGAAAAAGATACCCCGCCGCGTTGCGCAAATAAAATCATGCGCTTTATTTGCAACAACTAATATGCTAAACCCCTCGCTCAATTATGTTCCGGGAGACCTGTCGAGCATATAAACAGGAAAAGGCCTGAAGTTGGCGCTTCAGGCCTTTAATATGGACAAACCGTAAAGCATCGGCAAGCCCACCACACGGATATTACATACCATGGCTTTCGATTGCTTTCAAGAGCGAAGGCGATGGCATGTGCAGTGATGTGTTACTAATTGAACTGGAATGCAAACATTGTAAGCTAAGATTTAATATTTGCAGAAAATGTTATCGCGGTCATGTCTACTGCTCCAACAGCTGTCGTCGTGAAGCTCAGGCGAAGGCTCATCTCAGGGCTCAAAGCCGATACCGTACTTCGAATAAGGGCCGTGAAGCCCATAGTCGCAATGAAAAAAAGCGACGAATGGGTAAAACTAATAAAACCATGGCTGATACCTCTACGAACACCCCCCCTTTGCGTGTTATCTTATATCCAATGGTGCAAAATACCAAACCACGCTGCAGTTTTTGCGGTGTTTACGGCAAAATTGTGGATATTTTTCCACGCCGCTAGTGTGTGTAGCACTGTGCTGAGCGAAAATTAACCTCATATTTGTTAAATTGCAGGAGAGCTGCGCAAATGAAACGACATTTTTCATCCCGGGAGCTATTCGTATTACGAAATCACATCCCCATTGATACTTTGATAGAAACGCACTTAATGCTGCCATCAAAATTCAGTGAAGGATATTTTCGATTTCGTTGTCCGTTGTGTAATGAATTTCAAACTGCCACTAAGGCCAAAACCAATCTGGCAAGATGTTTTCGCTGTGAACGCAATTTTAACACCATCGACATGGTCATCATCTGCAAAGGGCTGCGATTTGTCGAAGGCGTCAAATATCTGAAAACGATATTAAACAACTGTGGTTGACTGCAAGGAGTGATTACATGAAAACGACTATCAAAAAGTTAAAGCAGGCCGTTGATGACTACCTGCTATGGATGATATCCAGCGGCTATGCTGATGCGACAATCAAAAATTATGAACAGATTTTGAATCATTTTGTTGACTTCATAGCGTGTCACAAAATTGGCTGGGATCAGATCTTTTCTTCGGCAAATCTGTACGGCTTTGATCAAAACACAAAAACTGAATTAGCGGCTGTCAGGGGATTATGCCGCTATCTTGTAAAACAAAAAAGGATCAACGCGCCCATTGATAAACAAAAATATCAGCTGGCGAATATCTACGAAGCCTATCTGCATTACTATGCCACCGCCCGGCAGGTCAACAACAGACGCATTAAGTCGATTAGAAGAGTATTAGCCGCTTTGGAAAACTACCTTGAAAATAGAAGGATAAAATTGACTGTTTTAACCATTGAACCGCTCGATGCGTTTTTCGCTGAATTTAATTGCGGCTTTTCTCCGGCCACCTGTAAAGTGTACCGTTCGATAATCAGAGGATTTTTAAGCTATCTGTATCATCAACGCCAAATTTTAAAGCGTGATTTGGCCCCGCTGGTAGTGGGCGCCCCCATATTTACACAGGCCAAACCGCCAACTTTTTTGCGTGCCGATGAGCTAAAAAGCATGTTTGACGGCATTGAGCTGTCTTCGCAATGCGGCCTGCGAACCTATGCCATGCTCCAGCTGGCCTACACCCTGGGGCTAAGACCCATAGAGATATGCCAGATAACTCTGGATAATATATCCTTTCGCAAAGCCGAATTAAGCATCAATTGGCGCAAATGCCATAATCCCTTAAAACTGCCTTTAGCCGAAATCACCATCAAAGCCATCGCAGCTTACATTATCGGCGCCCGGCCGCAAAGCACCCATCGAACCCTTTTTTTAAGCCTACATGCGCCTTATGGTCCCATCACACCCACAACTGTTCATTATTATTTTAAGGTTGTGATGCAAAAGGTTAACCCGGCTGCAAGTGTCTATTGGCTTCGGCATACCTATGCCCAAAATCTTCTGCAGGCCGGCGTCTCATTATTTGAAATCAAAGAACTGCTGGGCCATGACAGCATCGAGTCCACCAGAAAGTATCTTCTCATCCACATTAAATTGATGCGCGAGGTTTTGTTTGATGAATAAGTTTGAAAGTTTTTTAGCACAACAGTTGGAACAATACGTCATCTATCGCCACAAACTGGGCTATGCAATGAAAGCCTCATTGTCGCATCTTAAAACTTTTGATCGCTACCTAAAGCAAAAACAAGCAGAAGAAGTTTTATTGCCACCTTCATTTTTTATGGGGCTGCAAGCCGATCTTAAAATTGAACCTCGATCGGTCAACCGCATCCTTTCATCCGTGCGTGTCTTCTTTAACTATCTTGTGCGCACGGGCGCATATAGCCAAAATCCGCTCAAGGATATCCCTTATCTGATTGAAAATGATATTATGCCTTATATTTTTTCTCCTGAACAAGTAAACCACTTGCTGTCGGCCATCAGTAACCAGATCCGAAAAGGATCACGGCGTATATACTTAAAGGATCTTTCCGGCTATATGGCGATTGTTTTGTTGGCGCGATGCGGTTTGCGAATCGGTGAGCCTCTACGTTTGAAGCTCAACGATTACCGCTTTGAGGAGAAAACCATTTACATTGAAAAAACCAAGTTTAAAAAAGACCGCTTGATACCGCTGCCGCAATTTGTGGCCGTGGAACTTGAAAACTATCTGGCTGTACGCCGGTGCCTACTTGCAGATGTTGACAACAAATACCTTTTAGCAAATTCTACCGGAAGAGGATTAAATGACAATCGTGTTCGGCTGGTCTTTCATCGGGCCGTCAACGATATCGGCCTTGAGCAGCCCAGACAGATCATCGGCAATGTAAACATCAGTTCCCCCACCCCGCATAGCCTTCGTCATTCGTTTGCAGTCGATACCTTAAATCGTGTCAAAAAACGGGGCGGATCGGCTCAAAATGCCTTACCCGTCTTGGCCGCCTACATGGGCCATAGTGAATACAAACACACGATCAAATACCTCAAAGTAATAGACGCCCAACAGCGTCTGGGATTTGTCAATTTTATAAGTACACATCCGGATCAACCATGAAACTGACCAGCTGCATTCAACAATTTTTTGACCTCTACCATTTTCGCATCAAAGGCAGCAGCCAACGGACCATTCAAGCCTACCGCGAGGCCTTGGCACTTTTTTTGCCCTTTGCGGCCAAATACTACTCAATCAAAGTCGCCTCACTTTCAATTGAGCATCTTACCCTGGACGTTATCCTGGCTTTTCTCGATTATCTGGAGTCTGATCGCAACAACGCGGCTAATACCAGAAATCAACGCTTAGCTGTCATCAAATCACTGGCTAAAATGATCCGCTTGATGTACCCGCAAGGCCGCAAGGTTGCCGATATTATATTGAGTATTCCGCAGAAAAAATCACAAAAAAAGATCGTCGCTTTTTTATATATCGAAGAAATCTTTGCCACCTATGAGGCCGTTGATCTTAAAAAACCGCTGGGCTTTAGAGACTATACCATTGTTCATCTGCTCGCTGATTCAGGCGCCAGAGCCAGTGAAGTCGCCATGCTCAATCTTGATTACTTCAACCCGGCTCAAAAAACCTTAACCATTTTGGGAAAGGGAAATAAATTTCGCTTGATTAAGCTAGGTCAAAAAACAACGGATCTCATCAAACGCTACATGACCCAATACCGGCCCCATCCCAAACCGATTCATCAACACTGTTTGTTTATCAACAAGCATGGCAAACCGTTAACCCGTAAGGGGATTTATCTTCTGTGTCAAAAATATCTTTCCATCGCGTTGAAACCCAAACGGCTTCAAATTATACATCCGGCACATAGCTTCAGACATGCCTGCGCCATCAACATGCTGGCATCCGGCAAATCACTGTCGGATATAAAAAATCATCTGGGCCATGAAAATATCGAATCCACTATGATATATCTGAAAATGGATTTAAGAACCAAAAGAGCCGTACAGAAGAAATTTATCGAATATAGTCAATCGACACTCAAACATGATCCCAAAATCGATGAGTTGATTGACTGGGAGCATAAAATAGAAACGCTGGCCTGGTTAGACAGCCTTTAGCGGGTTTGTATCTGAATCAGATAAGAAAAGCTGCGCAGATACCGAAAAGATTATGTCCTCAATAAATTTGCAATTTTATAAAATCTATTGTAACGTGCTGTTACCATTGTTAATATTGATTTCCACGTCCTTCTGCATAATTTGTATTAATTTCAACAGGATAAGTGGATTGAGGACATAAGGCAAGTTATCGCAAGGCAAGAATAACGAAACGAACCCTCCACTGCCGGCCGATTACCAAAAAAAGGAATGAAGAAATAGCAAAAGGAGATACCATATGAAAAAAGCACTGATAGCATATTTTTCACAGGGTGGAACCACCCGGTCTGTTAGTGAACAAATTTTAAAGGGATTAAACGACGAACAGATCCAAGTCGATTTGTACGATATTGCTGAAGGACCGCTTTTTGATATCAATTCTTATGACATGATCGGTATTGGTTCACCAGCGTATATTTTCCGTCCACCGTTTAAGGTGATTGAATTTATTAAAAGCCTACCCGACCTCGATGGCCTCCCCTTCTTTACCTTTGTATTGTATGGAACCAGACCAGGAAGAACAGGCAATGTTCTAAGGAACCTTCTTACCATCAAAGGAGCCAAAGAGATAGGCTATGCAAAGTTCAAAGGGGCTGATTATTTTGTTGGGTATTTGCAACGCGGTTATCTATTCTCACCGGACAATCCCAATAACAATGAATTGGAAATTGCAAATAACTTTGGGCGAGAAATTGCAACCAATTTTTCTGATAACAAGTATATAAAACCTGACATGGATTCCGGACCTGGAATCGTCTATACCATTGAAAACCTGATCACAAAAAAATTCCTGACTAAATACGTTTACAGTTATTTTTTTAAAGCCGACACTGAAAAATGTGATTCCTGCGAAATATGCCTCAAAAAATGCCCGAATAACAATATTCACCTCGATACAAATGGAATTCCACAATGGGGCCGGGACTGTCTTTTCTGTTTGTATTGCGAGATGAAATGCCCCAAAGATGCTATCAAATCCCCAATAGATTGGCTTATTATGGCACCATTCATGAGCTATAATGTATACCAGGCTGCTAAGGACTCTTCGATTGATCAAGTAAAGGTAGTGCACTCAAAAGGCAAAACGAAACGAGTTTGAGTTGAAAAAACAGGAGGGATCTCTCTGGTAAAGTTAATTCTGATTTCCCGTAAACTTTAACCTAATAATAAGGTAAAGC
>JAIVWA010000336.1:0-5575 GCA_049190255.1 Gammaproteobacteria bacterium
CAGCGCCTTTTTGGAAAAAAGGGCGCCTAAATGGAAATCTTAGCGAATACTTTCTTGACATCGAGATCAATCACGTTTTAGAATAATAAACAAAATTGTTTATTATTTTAAAACGTGATTGATTATGTCAACCGATTCTACTGCCAAATTATTAAATACCGATAGCCCTTTTTTTTCAGTCTCGGCTCTTCAGGCGATGCTCAACCTGACACGGGAGAGTGCCCGCACGACGGCTTCCAGGCTTGTCAAAAGAGGAATCCTGGTCAGGCTCCAGCGTGATTTATATACCCTCGCCAATCGCAAATACTCTCTTTTTTCCCTGGCCAACGCCCTTTATCAACCCTCTGTCATTTCGCTGGAAACAGCCCTGAACTATTGGGGAATAATCGTACAGGTGCCTCAAACTATTTTTTCCATTGCCCAGGGAAGCTATCGCTGCGTGGTGGATAACACGGAATTTGTTTACCGGCGCATGTTTCCGGACCTATTTCGTTTCGGGCAGGTCAAGGCAGAGGATTTTTTCATCGTCGAACCTGAAAAGGCCTTACTGGATACCCTTTATATGAAAAGCAAGGGCCTGTCGGAACTATTGCCGGAGGACGTCGATATGGCGAAGCTTGACGATGACTTGCTCAACTATTACAACCGCCTGTATCCGGACATCGTGAAAAAAATGCGCGATGAAATTGAAGAGCGGGAATATGAAGCCAAGTAAGCAGGACTTTTTTAACCAGTACCGGGAAAACACCATCATAGAGGTCGTCCAGACTTTGGCAAAGTCTGAAGCCGGAGGTCATATGGCATTTAAGGGCGGCACTGCCTTGAGGCTTTTCTATGACTTGCCCCGGTACTCTGAGGATATCGATTATGATTTTCTTGGCAAAATTTCTCCTCAAGAGATGATGGCTATCCTTAAATCTTTGGTTGAAAAGAAAAAGTGGGAAATTACAGACGATGCCGTCAAATATAATACCATTTTATTAGAGTTAAGATTTGCCGGGCCGGAAAGAAACTTCAGAATAAAGATTGAAATTTCAACGAGGGAAAAAGTGATAAAAACATCTCTCCAGTCCCTCAGGGGCGTTCCGGTCCTTACCCTTGAGCCTTCCTTTTTAATGACCGAGAAGTTGATAACCTTTGTTGAAAGAAAGGCAGGCAGAGATATCTTTGATGCCTGGTATATATTAAACAATGCCTATCCATTGGATGAAAAGATGCTGACAAAGATCTATGGCACCCACCCCAATTTTATAGCAACTCTCCTAAACGTGATTCAAAAGGCGGATTCCAAAAAGATTCTCAGGGATACCGGCAAACTGTTAAGCCTGGATCATAGAAACTGGATAAAAACTTCGTTCTTGAACGATTTTCAGAGGCTTTTGAGTACAAAGCTCAATGATACAACGTTTTGCCCATATTGAGGTACTTAGCGCGCGATTAGCTTTATTAGGGAGGTGCAGGATGAACAAAGAAAGTTTCAAAGAAAAAAGCTACTGGATGACCACCCGGGAGTATGCGCCGGGTGACCCTTTGCAGGGTGACATCGAGGTGGACGTGGCGATTGTGGGCGGCGGTTTTACCGGAGCTATTCCGACAGATATGACATCTCGCCTGAATCAAGGATCTGGCTTTGAAAATGGGCGGCCGAGTCTTTGGATTTTGCAATAATCACCCGGTTATCTTTCGTAATCTGATACTGTTCCAGGTATCCCTTTTGCTCAAGCTCTTTTAGCCCCGTGCGAACCTTATCTTTCAGGCGCTGGAGTTCCTGGTCGATGTCAAGATTGACCGCCCGGGCCAGGCGCAGGATATCGATGTCGGACTCGGTTTCATACAATCCCTGGTAAAAGCGGTAAAACGCTTTGCTCAGATCGGATTTGAGGCGGGATCTGAATTTGAGGTCAATGTTGGTGACAAAGCTATCGGCATACATTTCAAGGAAATAGGGATTGATGACAACCCGGATGCTGCCGGTCTCCTTATCTATATCGGCAAAGCTTAAAATGGAGCCGGTCATTTCTTTTAAATCTTTACGTTTCCTGCCTTTGCCGCTGAAAAGTTCAAGATCGATGCGGGATCCGGCCAACCGCTGAATGCTTTTCCAGATTGCGCCATAATTATTGGGCGTCGGCTGGACATCGGCCAGTTGGCTCAACTCTTCCTGGGTGGTTTCAAAAGCATCACGTTGATATTTGCTCATCAATGCCAGAAGTCCGAAAAGTATGGTTTCATCAAAGATGACCAGGAGTTCTCCCACCACCTGCATGCGTCCCCAGGAGTTGGCATCACCCGAATCCAGGCGTACCAGGGGCCATTCTGTATACTTTATCCGGCCTTTGAAATGAAACGGGGATACCCGTGTCAGCAAGGTGGGCATAAAACTGAAATGCCGTTGCACCGGCGGCTGCCGGCTGATGTGCTTTTTGACAAACTCAGAAGCGTCCTTGATGATTTGTCGTCTTGTCAAATTTTTAGCGGCAGATTCGATGGCGATATCCGATGATGTTCTATCGCCATAGCTCTGTTGTTCGTCGTTTACCTCTGATTTCGCTGGAGGGTTCGTTTTGTCCTGCATGCGTTGCCTCATGTCTCTTTCTTAGATGTTTTTCCGATCACTACAGTCTCATATTGCCTTTCATTTTAAACTAATACCAATCCCGGCACGAATTTGAAATGTTGATCATTAGTATATAATTTTAAGCCATGTTGTAAAGCAATGGATGCGATCCATATGTCATTTGTCGGTATGGGTTTTCCTTTTCTTCTCAGTCCGTTTTGAATTTCGGCATAAAATTCTGCTGTATCTTCATCTATTATATGCAACTGGACTCGAGGAGAATCTAAAAATTCTTCTAATTCTTCCCTATTTTTCTTTTCCTTGGAGCCTGCTTTAAATCCTGAAAGTAATTCGCCGATGCTGATAGAGCAAATCGAGATTTTTTGAGCGCGTTGCAGAACTTTGATGACTTCGGCATCTCCATTGAAGGCATAGGTATAGATATTTGTATCAATGAGCAGGTTTTTCATTCCCAAAGCTCCTTATCGATTTTTCGTTCCGAATCAATTTTTCCTTGAATCTTTTTAAATTCTTTATCAGACCACTTGCCGAAAAGATGATCCAAATCGTGATATACGGCGGTAAATTTTTTTTCTTTTTTCATGCCCATATGTTGTTTTAACGTATCAATGACAAATTGATTCAAGCTTTTGTCCTGTTTTTTTGCATTTGCTTTCAATTTATCTATTAGTGAGGGCTCTAATCCTCTGATGGTCATAGTTTTCATGAAAATACCTCCATGATTTTGCATGCAAATAATGCATTCATTTTGAAACCATATTACGTATATTCAGGGTTGATGTCAATTAATTTAGCTTTGACTTTACAATTATTCCTCACAGCTCGTTGTAATCGAGTATTTGGATACCTATTTTACATATGTTAAGATCTAAATCCTGCACCGATTATAAGCTTTAATCGACTTTGGAGTTAACAATGATCCTGTACGACGAAAATCATAATATTGGTTTGATTGATTTCGGCATCGAAATCCCGGTGCTTTACAGCCGGGTTTTAAATACATTTGAGTTTTTGAAATCACACGAGATGTTAGGCCCCCAAATTGATCAATGGCTGATCAACAAAATTGAGGAAACCATCAATAAAGAGGATTTGCTGCGGGTCCATTCCGGGGACTATATTGAAAAACTGTTTTCCGCCGGGCTGGAGAGTGAAATTATCAAAACATTCGAATTGATTGACGAAGCGGGCAACTACTATCGCTACAACCCGGATAAAGCCTCCCTCCCGTTAACCCTGCTGTTCGATCGCATTCTTGCCATCGTGGCCAGCACAGTTCTATGCAGCCGGATCGCCCTGGTCAACGGTTTTTGTTTTGCCTTCAGCGGCGGCATGCATCATGCGCAGCACGCTTACGGCGCCGGTTTCTGTATTGTCAATGATATTGTGATCGCCATCCGCAAACTGCAGGCTGAAGGGCGTATCCGTACGGCCTGGGTGATCGATGTAGATGCCCATAAAGGGGACGGAACCGCCGCCCTCACAAAAGGTGACGATACCATTACCACACTTAGTATCCATATGGCCCGCGGTTGGCCCCTGGATGGTGATGAATACGACCTAAACGGAAATTTCAATCCGTCCTTTACCCCCAGCGATATCGACATCCCCATGGCCAAAGGGGGGGATCACCTGTATATTCCCCGTTTGCAGGCTGGCCTCGATAAACTTGATAAGTTGTCTCAACCGGATCTGGCTGTGGTTGTTTCCGGGGCCGATCCCTATGAAAGGGACGAATTGCCGTCCACCGGTGATCTGAGGTTATCATTGGAGCAATTGAAACAGCGGGATCTTCTGACTTACAATTTTCTGAAAGATCGGGATATCCCCCGGGCCTATGTAATGGCCGGCGGTTACGGGGAAAGCAGTTGGGAGGTTTACGCCCAGTTTCTGGAATGGGCGCTGGTGGACAACCTGAATTCACAAAAGGTGTAACCTAACTCCTGGAGGAGCTGAAAATGAAATGTCCCGTATGCAGTTGCGAATACTTTTATGTCAAAAACCCGGACAATCCTTACAAATACTACCAGTTTACCTGCAAAGACGGCGAGACCCACTTCAGCGCTGAAGTTAATGAAGATGAAGTGCCGGAAATAACCGATGAAACTCAGACCCACTGTATCCAGTGCGTCTGGCAGGGAGAGTATGGTAAGCTGGTTGATTAGTCAAATAGTTGAATGGTTAGGAATCATACCTTAAGGGGCAGTATGGCTACATATCTCTTAAATTTAATACTTCACCGGTTATTTGTGGATTGTGAAGTTTTAGGGATTTGAAGTTAAGCCGAGCTGTTTTTGCGATTAACCGATTTATCTCTGAATCGTGGTTCACTTTACCTCAAGATTATCTATAGATAGATTATCTGCCAAGGAATAATCTTCGCAAATCCTGTTTGAATCTTTTATTGTAACCGTTCACAGGTTCAGGGTTATCTTTCTTCGTTGACCCTGCTGGTAGGCTATCTCATGCTTTTGGCCTCCCGCCGTGACGCACAACTGGCGCGGCAGGTCAGGGTCCAGGAGTCAACTACCACTTCCGACTATTCAACCAATCAACCATTTAACTATTTAACAAATTAACTAACTCCGGCCCGGCCGGAGGTTCTCCAGCATCTGATCAATACTGGTAGTGGGCAGTCTGCAGGCAAATTCCTGGCACACATAGGCGGTGGCCTGACCGTTTCTGGTTGCCATCGACCGGGTAAAGGGTGCGATGTCGGTAATGGCCCTGGCAGTGCTTTTATCGGCCGTACGGAAAAGCACGATCTTTTCCGGAATAAAAGGCCGGCGCAAGGCCGCCAGCATCAAACGGGTATCCTGTTTTTGTGGTTCACCGACTATGACAACTTCGTAGTTAGGATTGAGGGCATATTCCAGGGCGACCATCAGCTGTGAGTGCCCGGCCGGGTACTGCTTCACCGGGTCGGAGAATGCTTTGATGATGCCTTCTGCCTTTTCCATATAGTCGGTTTTGCCGGTCATGTGAGCCAGGCGCAGT
>JAIVWA010000337.1:0-5546 GCA_049190255.1 Gammaproteobacteria bacterium
GTTATTTATTTTAATTTTTTTACCATACAAGGCGGATTAGCCTGTTAATGATGGAGCTATTCATATTTGAACTGGCAAACGGGCCAACGGGCTCACCGGACAACCTGTTTACCAGCCACCACCTGTGATATGTGACAAACCTTCGTCTTTAACCCATGCCGGCGAACACCGTAGGATAATTGAATCATGCATGCCGGGCAGGAAGTCACCAGCAAATCGGCGTCGGTCTTTTTGAGATTTTCCATTTTCCGATCGAGTACCTTCTGGGACAGATCATAATGGGACAGGGCATATGAGCCGGCTCCCCCGCAGCACCAATCCGCTTCGGGCATTTCTCTATATTCAATCCCTTCGATATTTTTGAGTATTTCTCGGGGCTCTTTTACAAGCCCCTGACCACGCGAGGCGTGACAGGGATCATGGTAGGTTGCAACAACAGGATTTTCCGGGGAGACCGACACGGGCTCATTGGGAACGATCAGTTCGACCATATCTTTAAAGCGGGATGCAACGGTCTCTGCTTGCTCACGCCGTTCGTCATCGGCGAAGATCTCCGGATATTTTTTTAAAAATGAAGAGCAACTGGCGCAATCGGTGACGATGACATCAAATCCATCCGCTGACAGGATATCCAGGTTCTTTGCGGCCAGTTTTTTGGCGGCATCGATGTCGCCATAGGAATAGGCCGGTAAACCGCAGCAGCAGTTATTCAAAATGGTGACAGTTTTGCCAAGCTTTTTTAAAAGCCCCAGGGTTGCTTCACCGGCTTCCTGTTGAATAACATCGACGCCGCAGCCCACAAAGTAGCCGATACGCATTGTCTCCCCGTCGCCCTCATAAACACCGGGCTTGAATTTATCGCGAAACGGCAGGGGCGGCAGCTTTTTGATGATTTCTTCAGCCCGGGAAAAATCGCGTCCGAAAATCCTCAGCAACCCCAACGCGCGGGCCATACTTGAAATTCCGGTATTTTTCCCCAGGGCCACAGCACGGGCCGCAAGGTGTAAGCGGCGTGGATAGGGCAGAAGGTAGTCAAACAGCATTTTATGAATCGGCTTGCGGTCCACCTTTTCAAGGTATTCATTTCGCGCTTTAATGATAAGATCGGCCGTGGGCACTGACGGAGCGCAATTGGCGGTACAGGCACCGCAGCCCAGGCAATCATAAAGAGGTCCTTCAAGTTCTTTATCCCACTCCAGGCGCCCTTCGATAATTGCGCGCAAAAGGGCCAGCCGTCCCCGGGCGACCCCGGACTCATGACCGGTGGATCGAAAAATAGGACAGGCAACCTGACAAAACCCACATTTGTTGCATTGCGCTATGTCGTCGTAATATTCAGCTATATCCATGTGTGAAAGCTCCGCTTTATATTAGTACCTATTTATTGAAATCACATCATGTTTGCGAAGGATTTATCTAACAAAATATTTTCGCCACCAAGACACCAAGACACGAAGTTTAATTATAATAAACATTTATTGTTTGTGTCTTGGTGCCTTTGTGGCTATTCTTTCCGGTTTATCCGGGTTAGGAATTTAAGGAGTCACCATGAAAAATAGCGAATTTATCAGCCATATCAACATTCAGGGAAATGAATATCAAATATTCGATATTAACATCCTTGAAAAAAAGGGACTGGCGGATATAAGCAAATTGCCGTTTTCGATCAAAATCCTGGTAGAAAACCTGCTGCGTAAATTGGACGGTCGGCTTGTCCGAGAAGAAGACCTGTTCAACATTGCCAGGTGGAAGAAGCG
The DNA here is from genome assembly GCA_049190255.1 of Gammaproteobacteria bacterium. Taxonomy (GTDB): domain Bacteria; phylum Desulfobacterota; class Desulfobacteria; order Desulfobacterales; family JAFDCJ01; genus JAFDCJ01. Next base: position 1,758 of record JAIVWA010000337.1, read on the forward strand.
CTATGAAACGCCCCGGGAGATTCCGTATCACCCGGCACGCGTCTTGATGCAGGATTTTACCGGCGTTCCGGCGGTGGTGGATCTTGCGGCCATGCGTGATGCCGTCAACGATCTTGGTGGAGATCCTGCAAAAATCAATCCGCTGGTGCCCGTCGATTTAATTGTCGATCATTCCGTGCAGGTCGATTACTTCGGCTCAAAAGACGCCTTAACCAAAAATGTCGCCCGGGAATACGAACGGAATGCCGAACGCTACGAACTGCTCAAATGGGCCCAGAAAAGCTTTGACAATTTCAGCGTCGTGCCGCCGAATTCCGGAATCTGCCACCAGGTCAACCTGGAATATCTGGGCAGGGTCATCATCACCGAAAAGAACGATGCCGGCGTCATTGCTTACCCGGACACGTTGGTGGGCACCGATTCGCACACCACCATGATCAACGGCATCGGTGTCATGGGCTGGGGTGTCGGCGGCATCGAAGCCGAAGCAGTCATGCTCGGACAACCCTATTCCATGTCGATTCCCGAAGTCATCGGCGTCAAAATGGTGGGTAAATTACAGGAAGGTGTAACGGCCACTGATCTGGTGCTGGCCGTCACTGAAATACTTAGAAACCATGGGGTGGTTGAAAAATTTGTCGAATACTTCGGACCCGGGATGAAAAACCTGACCCTTCCCGACCGGGCCACGATCTCCAACATGACGCCCGAATACGGTGCCACCCTGGGGTTTTTCCCGGTAGATGAGAAAACCATCGAATATCTGGTGATGACCAGCCGGGAACAGCAGGCTGAAATAGTCGAAAGCTGCACCAAAGCCATGGGCCTCTTTTACACCGGCAGCCAGGACCCCGAATATACCGAAGTGCTTGAAATGGATCTGGCTCAGGTGGTCCCATCGGTGGCCGGACCGGCCAGACCCCAGGATAGAATCAGCCTCACCGATTTAAAAAGCAGCTTTGCCACCATCCTCGGATGCGAATATGAGAGAGATACCGATGTGGCCCATATTTCCAAGTACCATGACGAATCCGGAACCCGCACCACGAGACAGGAAGACTGTTCCCCCAAAAAGAAGGTATGTGAACTGGTTTACAATGGCGAACAAATTAAACTATGCGACGGCAGCATCGTGATCGCCGCCATCACTTCCTGCACCAATACATCGAATCCGTTTGTCCTGCTGGGGGCTGCGCTGGTCGCCAAAAAAGCGGTTGAAAAAGGCCTCAAGGTGCCGGCCTTTGTAAAGACGTCCCTGGCACCCGGTTCAAAAGTCGTCATCGATTATCTCAAAGATGCCGAACTTTTGCCCTACCTCGAAAGATTGGGATTTCATCTGGCTGCCTTTGGATGCACCACCTGTATCGGCAACAGCGGTCCGCTTCCAGCGGAAATCGACACCGTCATCATGAAAAATAACCTGACCGTCGCGGCGGTGCTTTCCGGAAATCGCAATTTCGAGGCCCGTATCCATCAGCGGGTGAAGGCCAATTTTCTGGCCTCCCCCATGCTGGTGGTCGCCTTCGCCCTGGCCGGCAGAATTGATATTGATCTGACAAGTGAGCCCGTTGCCATGGGCCCCAACGATGAACCGGTGTACCTTAAAGATATCTGGCCGAGTGACCAGGAAATCGAAGACCTTGTCCGGCAGCATGTCAAACCACAGTTTTTTAAATCAGAGTATGAGCAGATATTTGACGGTGACGAATTCTGGCAAAAACTAACTGTGTCGGAAAGCACCACCTTTGATTGGGATGAAACATCCACTTACATTAAAAAGCCGCCCTATTTTGAAGGATTTTCCCTCCAGGCAACCCAACCGCAAAATGTCAACGATGCCAAAGCGTTGCTCCTTCTGGGTGACTCGGTCACCACCGACCACATATCACCGGCCGGTGCCATTCCGGAAACCTATCCGGCGGGAAAATACCTGATCGCTAAAAAGGTGGCCCCGCAGGATTTCAACTCCTATGGCTCCAGAAGAGGCAACCATGATGTTATGATACGCGGGACCTTCGGCAACATCAGGATAAAAAACAGAATGGTGGGACAAAAGGAAGGCAGCTATACCATCAAACATCCGGAAGGCAGTGAAATGTTCGTCTATGATGCCGCGGTCGAATACCAGGCCCAAAACATACCGCTGGTGGTCCTGGGCGGCAAAGAGTACGGCACCGGGTCCTCCAGGGATTGGGCCGCCAAAGGGACCAGCCTGCTGGGCATCAAGGCGGTCATCACCCAATCCTACGAACGGATTCACCGCAGCAACCTGGTGGGCATGGGTGTTCTGCCGCTGGTGTTTAAAGAGGGCGACGGCTGGGAAAGTCTGGGACTGGATGGCACCGAAACATTTTACATCAGCGGCATCGAAGATATGACGCCGCGCAAAATTCTGCAGGTAAAAGCCGTTAAAGAAGACGGTCGTGAGATAAACTTTGAGACCGTCGCCCGCCTGGACACCGAAGTCGACGTCGCTTATTTCAAAAATGGCGGGATATTGCCGTATGTATTGCGGAAAATGTTAAAGAAAGGATATCATGGGAAGCGAGAATAAGATTCGAAAGGCTAAGGACGGGACGCTGATAGTGCCCGATCATCCGATCATCCCCTTTATCGAAGGCGATGGCATCGGACCCGATATATGGCGGGCCGCCCGCCTGGTAATGGACCAGGCCGTTCAAAAAGCATTCAGCGGCAAGCGACGGATCGACTGGCTCGAGGTATTGGCCGGGGAAAAGAGTTTTCGAACAACGGGCACCGGGCTTCCCGACGAGACACTGGCAAATATTGAAACCCACGTCGTCGCCATCAAAGGCCCCATGACCACCCCGGTGGGCAAGGGCATTAGAAGCCTCAACGTTGCGATTCGTCAAAAGCTGGATCTTTATACCTGTGTGCGGCCGGTAAAATATATCGATCCGGTGCCAAGCCCCATGAGGCATCCCGAAAAAATTGATATGGTGGTGTTCCGGGAAAATATGGAGGATCTATATGCCGGCATCGAATATGAGGCCGGCAGTGCAGATGCAGATAGGCTCAGGTCTTTTTTAAACCAAGAGATGGGCACCTCGCTGCCGGACGATTCGGGTCTGGGGATCAAAACCATCAGCCAAAAAAATACCAAACGCCTGGTAGCAAATGCGATTGTCTATGCTATTGAAAACAAGTGTGCCAGCGTCACCTTGATGCATAAAGGCAATATCATGAAATTCACCGAAGGTGCCTTTGCCAAGTGGGGCTACGAAATCGCCAGGGAAAGATTCCGCAATCAGACCTTCACGGAAAAAGAACTCTACGATGACTACCGCGGAAACTTCCCTGAAGGTAAAGTCTTAATCAAGGACCGCATTGCCGATATGCTGTTTCAACAGGTTCTGCTGCGTCCCGCTGAGTATCAGGTGATCGCAGCCCCCAACCTGAACGGGGATTATCTTTCGGATGCCCTGGCCGCTCAGGTGGGCGGATTGGGAATGGCGCCGGGCGCAAACATCGGCGATCGCTGTGCTGTTTTCGAAGCCACCCACGGAACGGCGCCTAAATACGCAGGTCAGGATAAGGTCAACCCGAGTTCCCTGATCCTCTCGGGCGCCATGATGCTTGATTACATGGAATGGCGGGAAGCATCCGATTTGATTCGGCGGGCACTTCAGGCCACCATAAAAGCCGGCACCGTAACCTATGACCTGGCGCGCCAGATGGAGGGTGCTACGGAAGTCAAGTGCTCCGAGTTCGCTCAGGCCATCGTGGGGAATATGAACTGAAAAGTATCAGATGACAGAGGACAGAGGT
>JAIVWA010000338.1:0-5527 GCA_049190255.1 Gammaproteobacteria bacterium
GAAAGAATGATTTGCCGCTGCCGGGCTCCAATCGGGCCATCTTTACAGACCTCGTTATTCAGCTTGGAAAAATAGCTGTGACTCTTTAGCTGTCATGGGATTGCATGAAAATTGGACACGGGTCTGATTTAGGAATTAAAGGATTTAGGAATTGAAGGATTAAGGGATTAAGGCATTGAGGAATTGGGTTTTATATAAGATTAGGATGTATCCTTTAATTCCTAAATTCCTAAATTCGCAATACCTAAATTGTTATACCCTAAATTCCCCAATTTGGCGTTAATAAATTTAAATAGTGTCCAAAAAATCGACTCATTTTTAAAGTTAATTACGAGATCTGTAATAATACCTGCATTTTATTGTTCATTAAGCTCATCGTCGGAGGTGGAATGAACCTCAAAGCCTGCAAATCCTAATCCTGATAAAGCGTATCGCTTTATTGGGATTTTTTATGTATTTACCCCAAAGCGCATCTGACTGTTGACCCCACTTTGACCGTTTCGCCGCGCAAGTTTATTTCGGGATTGCTCTGAACGGAGCTGCTTGCGGTGCGGATTAATCAGCATGCCTTGCTGGTCAATATTCATATGAATCAGCCTGGATGCAACCGATTTCTTTATCGAAAAAGAAACTGACATAATTACAAAAGAGGGTAATCATGGAAGAAATAAGCGCAAAAACTCAAATGGCAAAAATCCGTAACTTCGAAAAGGGATTTATAGCCACCCATTTGGTAAATCTTGGCGCCAAGCTCGGAATTTTTGAAGCCCTCAATGAAAATAAGGATGGGTTGACGCTTCCGGTTCTGGCTGCCAAGCTGGGTATTCATGAGCCTTACTTGAAAATATGGTGCCAGACGGCCTACCATTTTGAAATCCTGGATAGCGATGAAAAGGGACGGTTTATGCTTCAGCCCTATCTGGATGAGATTCTGGGGGACAAAAACCATTTTAGAAATTATGTGGCCAACATTGCCATGGATGTAGAGCTTATTGGAGAAGGCTTTAGGGGGTCTGCCGGGGCCTTTCGAACGGGAAACCCTTACCCAATTTATAGTAGCCCCGAGTTTTCAGAAATGGTGTATGAATCGACGAAAAATATTGCGCTGGCGTTTCTTTTCATGATTTTTCCGAAAAACGAGCACCTGAAGCAATTGCTTGAAAAGGGCATCCGGTTTTTGGACATCGGCTGCGGTAACTGCAGCCTTATCATTCAGCTTGCCCAGGCATTTGGCAACAGCACTTTTACCGGAATTGGCCCGGATGCCAACGGTATTAAATCCGCCAAGTCAACCATCTCTCAACTGGAGCTGGACGGCCGTGTATCGGTGGAGTACCTCGAAGGTGAAAAACTTCCTTATAAAGATGAATTTGAAATGGTCAGCATGGTGGTGACCCTGCACGAGATCCCACCGGCTGTTAGAGAAAAGGCCGTAAAAAATGCCTATCGCGTTTTGAAACCAGACGGGCATTTACTCGTTCTCGACTTTCCTTATCCGAGCAAACTGGAGGATTTTAGAGATCCTATGTATAACTACGGTATCCTGGATCAATTCTACGAAATTTGTGCCGATAGTGTCCATCTCACTGTTAAGGAGCAGAATGATTTGCTAACGGCAGCCGGCTTCAAAGATATTCAACGCATGCCGATCGGCCGGGGGATGTTTGAATTCATTACGGCCAAGAAATAGAGCTCAGTCAACTACCATCCCGTGCACAGCACCCGATGGCATGAATTTTCCCGCCTTTAGGGCAAGACTACTTAAATATTATAGGGAGATTATTGAGTTGTTTGATTTTGTGATTTTGGGGGAAATATGTCGCAAAACAACGATCCTTTAATTTATCGCAAAGAAGGCGAAATTGCGTTCATTGAAATCAACCGCCCGGAAAAGAAAAATGCGCTCAATTACGAGTGTTGGCAGTTATTCGACAAATATTGTGACGAACTAATTTTAATTCCCATGTCACCGAATATGTGAAATCCATAACAGCAAATGGCCCTAAAGCGTTAGAGGTAGTCAAAGAAATTTGCGATTCCACTTTTACGATGGAAGAAGATCAGGCGCTTGGATTTGAAAATGAGAGGGCGGCCGAAAATATTCTCAGCGGGCAGTGCATCGAAGGGATCAGTGCCTTTCTGGAAAAGAGGGCGCCTAAATGGAAATCTTAGCGTAATACTCCCTTGGCATGGGGTAATTACGATTTAAAATAATAAACAACGTAGAGAAGTCCGCCAATTATTTACCTAGGCAGTGATGTATCATCTTTCAGAATTTAATATCTGAAAAGAGGGGATCCAGGATGAACAAAGAAAGTTTTAAAGAAAAAAGCTACTGGATGACCACCCGGGAGTATGCGCCGGGGGATTCTTTGCAGGGTGACATCGATGTTGACGTGGCGATTGTGGGCGGCGGTTTTACCGGTCTGTCTTCCGCCTATCATATTAAAAAGGCCGAGCCGAATCTTAAGGTGGCGCTTTTAGAAAGCGAGGTTATCGGCTTTGGCGCCAGCGGTCGCAATGGTGGTTTCAATATGACCCTGTTCGGCCTGACCCTGTCAATTACGGCCTTGCGTTTCAGCAAACAGAAAGCCAAAGAAGCCCATCATTACATGGAGCGGGCGGTGGATTACCTGCGCGATCTGGTGGCCGAATTGGGGATTGACTGTGATTACGAGCATCCCGGTTTTTTGAGGGTGGCCACATCGGAAAAATACAAAAAGCGCATTCTCCACGAGATGGAGCTGGCCTGCAAACTGGGCCTGGAAGGCATCGAATGGCTCGATGAGGCTCAGACCCGGGAACAGGTCCGGAGCCCTTTGTATCTGGGCGCCTGGTGGGAACCACGCTGCGGTATTCTCAACCCGGCCAAGCTGGCCTGGGGGTGGGCGGATGTTATTCGACCCATGGGCGTCGAAATATTTGAAAACAGCCCGGTGGCGGAGATTGTCCGGGAAAACGGCAAGATCCGGCTTGTTACCCCCAACGGCATCGTTCGTTCGGATAAAGTAGTCATGGCCACCAATGCCTGGTCCCATTTTTTCAAAGAACTGAAGCGTAAACAGGTCCCGGTCTGGACCCACATCGTGATGACAGAACCCCTGACCGAGAAACACTTTGAAGAAATCGGTTGGCAGAATCGTCAGGGCATCGAAGATGCACGTAATATGGTTCATTACTATCGCCTGACCGTTGACAACAGACTGGTAATGGGCGGTCGTGACGTTTCTTTGAGTTATGGACAGGACATGGAGAAGGATTTGAATCCGATCACATTTGAGGGGTTAAAGGATGACGTTCGCGAGATATTTCCGGCCCTAAAAGACATTCACTTCACCCATGAATGGGGCGGTCCGGTATCCGTACCGCTGGATATGGCTCCGGCCATCGGTTTTGCCGGTGATAAAAATGTGGTCTACAGCCTGGGAACGGTGGGCCACGGTGTCAGCATGACCCAGTTAAACGGTCGTACCGTTGCCGACTTGATTTTGGAGCGCCAAACCGATTTAACCGATGTGTTTTTTGTCAACCGCCGGACCATTCCCTGGCCGCCCGAACCTTTGCGAAACCTGGCGATAAAGGCCATCCTGGGATATATGCATTGGGAGGATCGGCTTTATGACTCTAAACCAGTGACGTAATTTGGAATAGGAAATGAGCAGAGGAATGTTGATTTAGTATTTAGTATCTTAATTGTTAATTTTTGACATTTTATGTCAAAACATTTTCAATAGATCATATTTTTGCAAGTTGCGGGACAAGAAAAAGTTCTTTCATCTTCAAAGCGGAAATGATGATTTTTCTGCCAAGCTTAGTAAGGTAGTACTTATAAGTATGACCGATTTTTTTAATCATTCCGTGTGTACGAAGGCGTTTTAACATTCGGGAAATCTGAAAGCATGATTTATCAGACAATTTTTGTCGAAGATTTTTATTCTGGAAGCCACTGATATTGAATTCACCGGAAGTGATTGCGTAAAGAAGTCTAAGATCATCGTTGTCGAACATGTTGAAGCCTTTGTAAGGGCGGTTGTTTTCTTTGACACTCTTTGAGATTTTGTTAAGGATTTTCAGCCCCACACTGGTGTCATCAATATCGGAGATAAACTCCAAATAGCGGCGGTTGGCGGCAAACAGCAATTTGGATAGTGGGCTGAGGCTGTAGATGCCCTTTTTCATTGCGGCGATTTTCGACGATTTTGTACCATCGCGGTGTTCTACCTTGCGGTAGTGTTTAAAAAAAGAGACATTGTTGATAGTAGATTCAATTCTCAGGGCTATGCCGTGTTTGTCATACATCTTGATCGAGGCGGGTCCCATGGCATGTTTGATACGAGTGCCTTCAATGCGGGTATTGAAGTTGTTGCCCACTTCGTCCTGATAATTGCCATGGAGTTTTTTGCCTAAGAAGGTTGCGACATTTTCCGGTTTGACCGTGTGAATTGCTGTACGGGTTAAATTGTCATATATGCCCTTAAGATCTTGCTGGCGGTTAAATACGATATCGGTGGCATACTCGGCCTGCATGATAGACCAATGGTAGCGCTGGCTGAAGTTTTCAATAACAGGACAATACTGTTTAGCAAAGCGATCCAGGATACGGTGGATCATATCCACTTTGAGTTGATCGGAGATTTGTTGAGCTTTTGTAAAGTCGTCAATAGCGACAAACAGGTTATCAATGATCTGATAGTCAATTTTTTGTTTTCGCAACTCGGCTGCTAACCAATTGTGGCCGTTAAAGTATATTTGCAACCGGAAAGGACACCAAGTGGGTACCCGTACATAGCAAAGTCCGAGTTTTTCGTCGATGAGGTAAAAATAATAATGCAGGCATTTGGCCAGCGAGGATCTAAGATAGGTTCGGTGGGTTTTTTTATCATGCCATGGTTTATATGAAGGGCATGGTTCCATGGCCGAATAGATATGGACCAAGCCGGGCTGAGAGCCTCGTTTTTTTAGGATATCCTTGATTTGCTGTTCTTTACGGAAATTTTTCTTTTTAATGAACTGAATTTCTAAACCGTTGTCTTTGGCAATTTTTTCGGCATTTTCGCGCAGTTGGTTACGCATTGGTTCAGCAAAACGGGGATAATCAAAGATGCGAATATGGTTGGCATATAGGTATGCGCTCATGCCTTGTGCATAGCAAATACCAGGAATGGTTCCCTGAATCACAAGGCGGTCATAGCATGAGAGCTGGCCACGAATTTTATCTGCATAGCGTTCAGTTAATAGAGTCATAGCCGCTTGTCCCCCCTGGTTGTGTAATCGATGTTGCCAGGGACTATAACCAAAAAATCAGCAAGTTGCCAACGCTGTTGTTGTTTTGGTCATTAGAACATTGGAATTTAGAATTTGTTTCGAATTTCGTGCTTCGAATTTCGAATTTACCGGACAAGATGAATCACTAAAGATACCTGTTTGGTTCCGGCTTGTCCGGGTTAGGTAAATTATAGTCATAATTTCAGAATGTTACGATTGTTGAAACATGAAGTGTCCAATTATTTTGCAAATATGGGATAAA
>JAIVWA010000339.1:0-5518 GCA_049190255.1 Gammaproteobacteria bacterium
GACAACCTAATTTAATCATTCTATGATAAGTGAGATATAAAGCGGTTGTCAAAAAACGTTCCTTTAAAACGATTAACTAATAACGAATAACTGATAACTCCCAATTGGTTTTAACTCAATTGAGGTCATAGATTATCCTCAGTACCCTTTTTAAGAATGTCCGGAGGTTTCCTTGATTTTGGAAAGACCGGGGATCAATGTTGTGGTGCTGTTGACCCCGGGCAGCTGACGGATTTTTTCGTGCACGAACTGGGAGATGATTTCAGCATCCGAGCTGAGCAGATCCCGGGTCAGCACGACTTTCACCAGGAGATCCACGTCTCCGTGGACCGTGTGGATTTCACGGACCGGCTCCAGTTCGTAAATTTTCTCCATCAGTTTAATCTCTTTTCTGGCCTGCACGTTCATCAAAATGAAAATGGTGATACCCTGTTTCATTTCCGGATATTCGCAGTCTTTTAGCTCACCCATTTTTTTTCGAAATGCCTCCATATCTTTTTGTATAAGTTTGTCAATGCCAATGCCGTAGCGACGCTTGCGGACATCTTTCCACTGGTGAAGGGTAATATAGGCATACAGATCGGCAATGGTCCGCTCGGGAAAGGACTCACCCAGTCGTCCTTTTTTGATGATGCTACTTAAGGGACGATAGATGGTTTTATACCAATCCAGGGCCGCATTTTCAAAGGCAACGGCTTTCTCACTTCCCTGCTGTAAAAATTCCTTGTGCTCTGAAATCTGATCCAGGAGATGGGCATACTGGTTAACCTCGGTAACATTAATTTCAACCGGCAGCCGGGTTCGGTCGGCAAATTCCGCGCGTTCGCGATAAAGAATGCTTTGAAGGGAGTCATCGGTGGGGACCAACTCGACTATGTGAGCCAAAATTTCATCCTGGCCGAGCTCCTTGGCGGCCGAAATCCGATGGTTGCCATCCAGGACATAAAACTCGTCTTTGATCTGGTAAAGCTTTACCGGTCCGAGGTTGCGGCCCTGTCGCATGGCATCCTTGATCCATTGCAACCGCTCCGAGGATGCACGCCGCTTTAACCTGAATCGGCTGTCAAAATCCTTGTAACGGCCGACACTGCCAACAATCCGGCTCAACCCCACAGATCGGATTCCCCGGTCGCGCGAGTCATAGGCCGCTTGAGCTTTCTGCTGATCCTTGAAACTTTTTACCTCAGGCGGTCCGTCGGCCGGCGGATGAGCGTTTCCGAGTCTATTTAGTCTCTGCAGAATTTTCGATTTCCAGGATGCAATACCCATATGTGTTCACCACTTTGGTCTTACCGACCACGGTTATCCGTTCGGACGGATCGTCAAATGCCTGGTGGATGTGCCCATGGATAAAATATTTCGGCTGGTATTTTGTAATCAGCCGGTGAAAACACTCAAAGCCCCTGTGGCAGGGATCTTCCGCATCATGAACATGCCGCGGTGGGGCATGAGTCACCACCACATCAACCCCTTTGTGCCACCAGAGTTTGGGCCGCAGCCGGCGGATCATGGACCGCATCTGATCCTCGGTGTACTGATACGGTCCCCCATTGTACCAATGCGAACCCTCCAAACCAAGAATATTTAGGCCCTCGAATGGCAGCAACCGGCCGTGCAGATTCAAAGCCCCCTGGGGCGGCTTACTTTTATAGCGAATATCGTGGTTGCCGCACACATAGTAGAGCGGTGCGTTAACAGAATGGGCCAGCAGGGATAGATATTCAGGCGGAAGATCGCCGCATGAAATTATAATATCGATATCCCCAAACAGTCCGGAGTCCGACGGCTGTTTTAACATCGGTTCAACTGCATCCGATACCGACAAGATTTTTATGATATTGCCGTTCTTCAAAATTTGCACCGCTTTTCATAATTACGTTCCGAAATGGGAATTATGGCACAATTTTTAGGTTTTAGTTTCTGACAACATGTTGTCAGAAACAAGGCGCTAAGCGCCTAACTGCCATCCCGAATCACACGGCAAGATTGAATATCAAAGGTCACTTCACCAATATTCATATTCGTCTTGTCTCGAAAGCCGGCAGCAAAATGCATAAACCGATACACGTCGGCAAAGTTCGTCGATAGGCCAAATGAGATACGAATTGCACCGGCACTCTTATTCCCCCGGTGCTGAATCACCTGCACAAAATGGGGCAAGCTCAAATCCGGGCCATCATTCAATCCGGCCATCATATCCTCCGCCGTCAGCCCTTCTGCAATTTCACCCGCTCCGGGATTGCAAAAGCAGCCGGTGCGTAGCGAGATCCCCTTCTCGTTTGCCAGCTCTTCAATGCGACGATAATCAAGAAGCCGTTCATCCGGCCCGTAGAAGTTCAGCGTCACCGTTCCGCCGCGCATCTCCGTATCCGTCGGACCATAAATGCGCACCATCGGTTTGCCGTTGCCGTGCTGTAATGACAGCAAGTTTTCGAGCAGCCAGCCGGTGAGGCAGTAAACCCGTTCCCAAATGGTGTCAATTCCCACCTTTTCCAGGTGCTGCAAACCGGTTTTGATTGCCGGGATGTTCAGATAGTTTACCGTACCGTCTTCAAATGCGGCTTCGTTAGGGGCCAAATAGTGGCCTTCCCCCTGCACGCTGGCAAAGTTCACCGTACCGCCTGCAAACCATGGTCGTTCCATCTTCCGGAAAATCGCCTTACGAATAAGCAGTGCGCCGATGCCGGTGGGGTAACCAAACATCTTGTAGAAAGAAATGGCTACAAACTCCGGTTTAACCACACTCAAATCAAGGCGACTGGTTGGTACATACGCCGCCGCATCCAGCAACACATCCAACCCTTTGCTATGTGCTTGTTCAATCAAATCCAGTGGATGCTTTACGCCGGAAAAGTTGGACTGCGCCGGGAAAGCAAACAGATTGTTGTGATCCATATCCACCAGATTTAGAATGTCATCTAGTTTTGCCCGTTCTATGCGCAAATCCGGCTTTGTTAAAGGCACATACCTTACCTGTGCCCCTTTGGCCTTCGCAAATTCACGGATGCCGTTGACGGAGTTGTGATTGTCGAAGGTGAGAATGTAATGGCTGCCAGGTGTAAACGGAAATGCTTCCCCAACCAGCTTCAATGCACCGCTGGCATTGGGCGTGAAGATGGCAATGTACTCATCCGGTGATGCATTGAAGTAACGCAGGACATATTTGCGTGTTCCCTCAACCAGGTCTGTCATTGCCAGGGAAGTGGGGTTTGCTGAGTGGGGATTGCCGAGTACGCTGGTACGCAGCAGTTCCATATGCTCACACAGTTGGGATTCGCTGTACAGTCCGCCGCCAGTATAGTCGAGATAGATTTGCCCGTTAGCATCAAGCCGGCCGTATTCCGTCTCCCGCCATTCATCTAATAACTGAGTTCGATTAAAAGATGGATAGCTTTCAACAAAAGCCGCAAATACGTCTGCCATCCGGTCTAATTCATATCTGTTTTTGGGGGTTAATTCATGAATTATGTTCATGGGTGTACTCCTCTTTTTTTGACCAAGCATTGCGGTTCTTCAGGCTGTGGGCCAACGAGCACAGAACCGGTACCACGATCAAGGTCAGCAAAGTGGCAAACCCCAATCCGAAGATCACGGCCACCGCCATGGGGCCCCACCACTGGGAAGACTCGCCGCCGATATCCCAGGCCAGTTTGCGGAAATCAAAACTGATGCCGGTGGCCATGGGCAACAGCCCCAAAATAGTGGTGATGGCCGTCAGCATCACCGGGCGAAAGCGCACCGCACCGGCACGCATCAGGGCATCCGGAGAAGACATCCCTTTGGCCAGAAGCTGGTTGTAGTAGTCAATGAGGACAATGGCATTGTTGACCACTACCCCGGCCAGGCTGATCACGCCGATACCGGTCATAATAATTCCGAAGGCGGTGCCGGTAACCAGCAGGCCGATGAAAACGCCGATCAGCGACAGGATCACCGACGATAGAATAATCAGCGGGGTGATAAACGAGTCAAACTGGGTCATTAAAATCAGCAGGATGATGGCAATACAGGCAAAAAATGCCTTGCTGAGAAAGGCCTGGGCTTTGGCCTGCTCTTCCTGCTCCCCGCTGAAACGGTAGTTATAACCCCGGGGCCAGGTCAGGTTGGTTTTAAGTCGTTGATCAATTTCTTTGATCACATCGTTGGCCAGGCGGCCGGACACGTCCCCGGAAATGGTCACCATCCGCTTCTGATCCAGCCGCATGATGGCGCCGATACCGCTGCCTAATGAAATTTCCGCCAGGCTTGTCAAAGGGATGGGCTCTCCCCTGGGACCCGACACCGTGATCCGTTTGAGGTTTTCGATGGATTGCCGATCGCGTTCCGGCAGCCTGGCAATAATGTCATATTCATCTTTGCCTTCGCGATAGACGCCGGCCTTGACCCCGTTGATGGCGGCTTTGATCGTGTAAGCAATCGTGTAAGTGTCCAGACCCAGCAGCGCGGCCTTTTCCTTGTTCACCCTTACCCGGATTTCCGGTTTGCCTTTGACAAAATTATCCTTCAAATCCACCAGTCCGGGAATATTTCTGATTTCTTGGCGCACCCGGGCGGCCAGTTCCCCCAGGATCAGAATATTTTCACCGGAAATTTCGATGTTGATGGGCGCGCCGGTGGGCGGTCCTTCTTCTTCTTTCTCTACCTGGACCTCGGCGCCTTTCATGGTTGCCAGAATTCGCTGCCGCACTTCATTGACGATCTCAGACGAGGGCCGGGAGCGGTCGTGAAAATCCTTGAAATCCAGCACCACCCGGCTGATGTGGGTCCCGGTTCCGCCCTGGGAAAAAGGATCTCCGCCCAGGGCCCCGATATTGGAAATCACATAACGGATGTCTTCATATTCAGAAACTATCTTTTCGGCTTCAGCCACCAGCTTGTCGGAAGTGTTCAAATTCGTGCCTTCCGGTGCTTTGATGTTGACATAGGCGCGCTTGGGTTCGGTTTCCGGAAAAAATTCGGTCCCTTTGCCGAACAGGATAAAGCTCGCTGTAGCCGCAACGAGCAACAGGGTGCTGGTCAGGACCACCACCCATCGATGGCGCAGACACCATTGCAGCAAAAACAGGTAGATCCGTTTTAAGAAAGGTTCTTTGGCCGGGGAATTTTTTTTCTTGGGATTGGCAATTTTGACTCTCTGGTAGCGAGCCGAGAGAACCGGATTGATGACCAGGGCCACAAACAGCGAAGCACTCAAGGCCATGATCAGGGTCAAGGGCAGATAACCCATGAATTCACCCATGATACCCGGCCAGAACATCATCGGTGAAAAGGCCCCCAGGGTGGTCAGGGTGGAGGTGATCACCGGCCAGGCCACCTGATCGGCGCCGACGCGGGCCGCCTCCTGGCGGGACATACCCTGCTGCATGTGCCGGTAGATATTTTCCACGATCACGATGCCGTTGTCTACCAGCATGCCCAGCGCCAGCATCAAGGAAAAGAGCACCACCATATTCAAGGTCACATTAAAACCGGTCAGCAGGGCAAAGGTGATGAACATGGAATACGGAATGGCCATGGC
>JAIVWA010000340.1:0-5505 GCA_049190255.1 Gammaproteobacteria bacterium
GACATCGTTAAAAGGGGCGAGCTGCGGGTTGCCGTACAATCAGGTGCGGCACCCTATGCATTTGTGGACAAAAACGGTAATCACACGGGTTCCATGGTTGAGTTCACCCGGGAGATGGCCAAGCGCATGGGCGTCAAACTGAAGATTCTGGACTTTGACTGGGACGGCCTTATTCCGGCCCTGCTTTCAGGCAAGGCCGATATTCTGGCCGCGGACATGACCCCGACCCTGAAGCGCGCCCTTAAAATAACCTTCGCCGACCCGTGGTATTATGTCCAGCCCTGCATATTCACCAAAACCGGTGCTTCCTACCAGGTCCTGGAAGATGTCAATAAACCCAGTGTGACCGTGGGGGTGTTGCTCGGTTCCACCGGCGAGACCATCGCCAAGAAGTTTCTTCCCAATGCCAAACTCAAGACTTATAAGGGGGGCGGCCGGATGATTGTTCAGGCCCTTCTGGCCGGCCACGTGGACGCCGGGGTTAATGACGACCTGGCCGTGCTGACGGTTTTGCCTGACTTTCCGCCCAATTCGCTCCGTCTGCTGGACAAACGCCTGGGCAAGGGCAAAGATCCGCTGGCCTTTGCGGTTCGCCAGGAGTCGGTCAACCTGTGGCAGTGGATCAACCTGTACTTTAAAACCATCCGCGCCGATGGGACCTACCAGGAAAACGTCCATTACTGGATGGAGACCACCGACTGGAAAAAGGAACACTAGAGGGTATGTCTCCCGGACATTTTGTCAAATGTTCGGATTGACGACCCCGGCGGTCAGTATCAGCATCATCATTGATAGTGGGAATGGGAGCGGGGGACCGGCGGGTCTTCCGCTCTCACGCCCCACCAATCGGGAAAGATGAGAGAATGCTTGAGGATTTCAATTTCAGAATTATCTGGGAGTATATGCCCTTTTTCCTGGAGGGCCTTCGCAACACCTTCCTGATATCGATTGTTTCCCTCTTTTTAGCGCTGATTGTGGGGATCACTGCCTGCGCCGGCCGCCTTTCGAGCTGGAAGCTTTTGCGGGCTGTCTCTATTGCCTACATCGAATCCATCCGCTCGACACCGTTGTTGGTGCAGATATACTTTTTATATTTTGGATTGCCCACCCTGGGGATTCGGATACCCGAAATTCAGACCGGCATTTTGGCCTTGACCCTCAACAGCGGGGCCTATATCGCCGAGATCGTCAGGGCCGGGATCACTTCTGTTGACACCGGCCAGATCGAAGCGGGCATCTCCTCCGGTCTCAGTTATTTCCAGCGAATGCGTTTTGTCATTCTGCCCCAGGCCCTGGGCATGACCGTTCCGCCCCTGCTGGGTCAGTCCATTGTGCTGGTCAAGGATTCGGCGCTGCTGTCGCTGATCTCGGTGTTGGAATTAACCCGCTGCGGCCAGACACTGACTTCGGAACGGTTCATGCCCTCCGAGGCGTTTTTTACCGTGGCTTTTTTCTATTTGTGCATTTATTTCTGTCTCAAAACGCTGGCGGATTGGTCACAGAAAAAGCTGATATTTCGCGAGGCCTATTAATCCATGATCGCTTCCTATTTCCTGCGGTTGGTTGAGATTTTTCCCTTTTTCCTCAAGGGACTGTGGATGACTGTGGCCGTTTCCGGCCTGTCCCTGTTTTTCGGGACGATTCTCGGATTTCTGCTGGGCATCCTTCGCCCCAGCAAAAACAAGCTGTTGAGTTGGCCCATCGGGGTTTATGTGTCCGTCATACGGGGTACGCCGTTCGTGGTTCAAATCTTCATTGTCTTTTTCATCCTGCCCGAGTGGGGTATCCAGCTGGACGCATTCCCGGCAGCGGTCGTGGCCCTGACCGTTCTGGGAACGGCGTTTATTTGCGAGATTGTGGCCGGCGGGGTCAAAGCGGTACCCAAAGGGCAGTGGGAGGCGGCGGCCAGTTCCGGCTTGAGCATCTTTCAGCAATTACGCTTCGTGATTGTACCCCAGGCCATGCAGACGATCCTGCCGCCGCTGGTCGGTCAATACGTGTTGCTCATCAAGGACTCTTCGGTGGTATCCGTGATCGGTGTCACCGAGTTAACCCGGGTCGGTTGGTTGACGGTGGTCCGCATCCCGGAAGGGCTGATGGTGTTCACACTGGTGGGAATTCTTTATTTCGCCATCTCTTATCCGCTCATCCGGCTCGCCAACGCCCTGGAGCGTAAAATGGCCGTACGGGAAGTCCGGCTGTAGACGGTGGTGGAAGGTTCTGACGTTACGGGGAAGCCCAATGATCCGCAAGAGGGTATTATGATCAAATTTGAAGGTGTCAACAAATGGTTTGGTAAGCTGCATGTATTACGGGACATCAATCTGCATGTCGAGTCCGGTGAGGTGATTGTTATCTGCGGGCCCAGCGGTTCGGGTAAATCCACTTTGATCAGATGCATCAACCGGCTGGAAAAGTTTCAAAAGGGCAAACTGTATGTAGACAGCGTACCGCTGCATGACCACGGCATCAATCTGACCAAATTAAGGGCCGAGATCGGAGTTGTGTTCCAGCAGTTTCATCTATATCCTCACATGACCGCCCTGGGAAATGTAACTCTGGCACCGACCCAGGTGCGTAAAATGGACAAGCAAGAGGCCCAAAAACTAGGACGCGAAAAACTCATCCGCGTCGGTCTGGACGACAAGGCCGATTCTTATCCGGCCCAGCTTTCAGGCGGACAGCAGCAACGGGTGGCCATCGCCCGGGGGCTGGCCATGTCACCCAAGATCATGCTCTTTGACGAGCCCACCAGCGCCCTGGATCCCGAGATGATCGGTGAGGTTTTGGACGTTATGATTCAATTGGCCAAAGAGGGGATGACCATGTGCGTGGTCACCCATGAGATGGGATTTGCCCGCCAGGTGGCCCACCGGGTTATCTTCATGGACGAAGGCCAAATCGTTGAAGCGGGAAAGCCCGACCAGTTCTTCGACAATCCCCGAACCGACCGGGCCGCCCAGTTTATCAGCAAAATACTCACCCACTGACCGGTTGTACTCTCATGTCATCCTATATACTATTTTGCCGCTGAGATGGCTGGTTCCCACTATCAGAATTAGGGTGCAGCGGGGATAGATTGCCGAGCTTTCCATAAATTGACAATCAAGTAAAATCCCAGGATCGTTTTTTTCATGGCATTGTGACCCGGGCGTCCGTAGATCCACCGGAAAAACCTGCCTATGAAGAATTTGTAACAGCCGGGCCATCTTCAAAGATTACATCACGGGCATTGATAGCTTCGCCGCATTGAGCACAGCGCATTACAGGCTCAAGACGCTGTCCGCAGGTTTTATGGTAGAGGGTAAGCGGAGGGCCGTCGTCATCTGAAAGATAGCGGTCTCCCCACTGCATCAGCGCAAGTGTGATGGTATAAATATCCATCCCCTTCCGGGTAAACCGGTATTTTTCGGATTCTAAATACACTAAGTTAAGATGCATTTCGCTACAAATATTAATTAAAGTAGAATTTATCAACAAATTATATAAATATTGACAAATGCGCTGCATATTGCTAAATTATTATTAAACCATGGCATACAGGAGGTGAGTTATGGCCGGTAGTTCAACGAGTCCATTGAGATTAGATTCAACTCTGGTTGCAGCCGCTAAGAGAGAAGGTTCAATAAATAAAAGATCAGCTCCCAAGCAAATTGAATTTTGGGCTGAATTGGGCAAGGCTGTTGAGCATGTATTGGACTACAACGACGTTTTCGCCGTGATCCAGGGCTTAAAGAAAGTTAAAGTGGAATCGGTGAAGTCGAGAGCCGTTGACCCTGCAGATATCTTCAACTCCCTTGAAGATAGCCGTAAAAGTAAAAAACTTGCGGAAAAAGTAACATCGGCTGCAGTCTATTTTGAGGCCAGCCGGAGACGGCCGGGTCTGCTTGATAAGGTGAATACTGCTACAGGCGAGCGGCAGACAGGAAGGTTTTGCAACGGGGAGTTTCAGATTTAAGCATGGCTGTTTCAAAACAGTTATGGGTATTAGCTGGCGGCAATGGGGCCGGTAAGACGACCTTTTATAATTTGTTTCTGGCTCCAAAAGGAATAAAACTCGTTAACGCGGATATCATCGCCAAAGCAATCAGCCCTGAAAATCCGGAAAAATTTAGTTATGCGGCTGCAAATGTGGCTGAGCAAATAAGGGAAAAGCTTCTGCAGCAAGGTGTATCATTTTGTTTTGAAACCGTATTCTCTCACGTTTCCAAGATAGATTTTGTGGCGAATGCCAAGGCGCAGGGTTATGAAATTATCCTGGTTTACATCCACCTGGATACTTCCGAGTTAAACGAGGCCCGGGTTCATCAGCGGATAACTGAAGGAGGACACAATGTACCTGTTGATAAGATACATAGCCGAATACCTCGCACAATGCAGCATATAGGCGCTGTTCTGCCGCTGGTCAACGAAGCCCGACTATTGGATAATTCCTACCGTAATAATCCCTTTCAGCAAGTCGCCTGTGTGAAGCGGGGTAGACGTCAATGGATAAATGACCCGCTGCCGCATTGGGCTGAGGAAATATTAAGGGGCATCCCATGATCAATTAAGGATTTAAGATTTCCTAATAATACCTTGGGAGGCAGAACCGGTGTTATCAAATGAGGCCGATAGATTAAAGCGTGTGATTGTCTGTACACCGAGCGAAGAGTATTTCAAAATCAGTAATTTAAAGTTACACAATATCTTTGAAGTTGCTGATCGAGAAAAAGCCTTGGACCAACATGACAGCCTTAAGAATTTACTCAATGCTTTTGGCGCTGATGTTATAGATGTGCCGGAACTAACGGACCACCCGAATTCAGTTTTTACACGAGATACGGCCCTTTGTACACCGGAAGGATATATTGAACTTTTACCCGGGATCAAAACCCGTGAAGCTGAAGGGCGCTGGATGGCCTCTGCCCTCGACCAACTGGGTGAGCCATGTGCAGGGCAAATAAATTACCCCGGTACAGTGGATGGCGGAGATGTGGTTTTGTGTGGTCACGTCGCGTTTGTAGGCCTTACGGTGCGGACAAATGATGAAGGATGTCGGCAGCTATCTGACTATTTGCCGGAAATGGGATATGAAGTTAGAGTCATCCCTCTGCCTGATACAATCCTGCATTTGGACAAAGTCCTGATGCCGGTAGATCCGGGAAAACTCATTGTCTGCGGTAATATTGTCCCAAAATCTTCCTTAGAGGGCTTTGATGTAATAAACATTAATTTCGATGGTACCACAACAGCGAACATTATTTGTCTCGGAGACGGGGAACTGATCGTTGGAGATACAAACCTGGAAGCAATCCATTGTCTCAATGAAGAGCAATTCACCATTCATCTTATCGATATTTCAGAGTTTGTTAAAGGCGCAGGTGGACCAAATTGTTTAATCATGCCCCTTACACGCGATGCCAATCCTTAGTAGCCCAATTTAGTTGAAAGGCAGTTCCGACGCCTAATGAATTGAATAATAAAGCGCTTTTACTTTCAAACCAAGAGCTACCGGATCAGCAT
>JAIVWA010000341.1:0-5503 GCA_049190255.1 Gammaproteobacteria bacterium
TCATAGTTTGCCATGTGGACCTCCTTGTATTTTTTAATCTTTGTCGCGAGGTTTTCGCAAAACTTACATGAACAATTTAGCCATTTCTTCGGCCTTGGCAATAGTGCCGCGGATTTTTTCTTCAAAGGTTTACCCGCCCCCGGTGGGTTACCCGCATCAGGAGGGCGGGCAAGTTCAAGCCCGCTGTGAAGTGTGGGAAGATCGTTGACTTGAGTTAGTAGAGTTCTTATTTTGATGAAAACTTATTAATCGAAAGGAGATCTAAAATGCAAGAACGTAGCGAAGCTGTTACTTTTCAGGGGAATCCCTTAACTTTAGCCGGAACCGAGGTCAAAGTGGGAGATTCTGCCCCGGATGTTGAAGTACTGGGAAATGATTTAAGCCCTGTGAAACTTTCTTCATATAAAGGAAAGGTTTGCGTTATATCGGTGGTGCCGTCCCTTGATACGCCGGTTTGCGATATGCAAACCCGCAAATTCAATGAAGCGGCCGGCAATCTTGGTGAAAATGTAGCCATCCTTACGATCAGCATGGACCTGCCCTTTGCCCAGGCGCGCTGGTGTGGTGCCGCCGGTGTGGATAAGGTTGTGACCCTCTCCGATCACCGGGATGCTGCCTTTGGCGAGGCCTATGGGGTTTTGATTAAAGAATTGCGACTACTGGCCCGGGCAATTTTTGTTGTCGATAAGGATGGTACCGTTCAATATATTCAATTGGTTAAAGAAGTCACTGAAGAACCGGATTACGATGATGTGCTGGGAGCTGTAAAAAAATTGGCTTAGTGGTGCTGGAACCCGATGGGTTGCGGGCGGCTCCCTAAGAGCCGCCCCAGATCTAAAGAAATTATCATACTGCGTGTACTCGCTGCACACGCTTTTAACTAATATCGTCCACCGGCGTTAATAACTTTAGCAGAAATTTCATCAGAGATGTTCGGCCTTGACAAAATCTTAAAAAATACACTAAAATACCAGAAATACTTTGATTTTTTGCTTTAACCATTTTAGCTTGTGGGATGTATGCCTGATCAAAAGAACCAGACTGATCCAAGAACCGACTCTGAGGATTCCGATAACTTATTGGACAGGGGCGGCCGGCGCCGTTTAGCGGACCGCCGCCAATTTTCTTCATCCGATCATTTCCCGGAGAGACGCAACCTGCGGCATCGTCGCAGCGACAACGAGCGCAGGAGGCTGCAAAACCAAAAGGTCAGAAAAAAGCTCGAACGTCGCCAAATGTTTAAAGAAAAATATTCAAAGAGTTAGATTAACGGAATCAGTTCCTTCTGGGGCGAAGCCCCCAACTTATGTAGCAGTGAATTTGGCCATATCCCCATTGCCGCCGATTATTTTGCGGATTTCCGAGGTAATTTTCGTCCGTTCAATGATTTTTTCAAGGGAATCAACGCTTTTCTTCAGTCGTTTATAGGTAGAGGTCATTTCAAGAAACAGCTGCTTTTCTTCTTTACTGAATCCCTCACACCCGGCAATAACAAATGAGATGGATTTAAAGTTCATTGTTTCGGTAAAACCGTATCCATTCTGCACCGCTGAAATCGCCGTAAATTGCTCCAATAGTTTCGTTCCCCTATGGGCCAATTCTTGACAGGTATCCTTGTTTTCCTCCGATTCATCATCGAAAAAAGAGACCCGGGCTTCCAGATAGGGTTTGCGGTCGTACATCTCTTTGGTAACAAAGCGATTTTCCCCATGGGTTAAAATATCTAATCGGCCATCGTCATAGCGTTTGATGATCTCCAGGATACGGGCGGTGCAGCCGATTGTTTGAATATCGCTGCCGTTAAAATAAGCAATGCCGAAGACCGTATTATTTTCTAGACACTCACCGATCATCAATTTGTAACGTTCCTCAAAGATATGCAGCGGCAGGGGCATTTGTGGAAGCAAAACCAAACCCAGCGGAAACAGGGGTATGACGGTTTCAGGTTGCATGTGCTTACCTTTTGCAAGGTTCAAATGTTTACCGTTCAGGGTTAGAAGGTTAGGGTTCAAAGGTTCACAGTTCAGAGGTTCAGGGTTAAGAGCTTGCAACTCAGCAGTTCAGATTGGACGTGAACATCCAACCTCTGAACCCTGAACCCTTGAACCTTTTCCTTCTGAACCCGGAACCTTATATCTATTTGATAATCCGCAACTTATGTGTCTGCTGCAGCTTTTTCCAGAGAGCGTCTATAATAATACCCACGGCATCTTCTTCGTGTTGCAACACATCCTTGACCGCCGCCCGGCAGGATTTCAGCAATTCCTGATTTTCCGACAGCAGTCCAAAATTATTCATAATATAACGGCCCAGGGTCAAATGAAGATTTGGCAGTTCGATTTGCGACATATTGGCAACCGTGGTTTTATCCTTTAACGGCATATTTGATATTAATCGATCAACTGCCTCGTTCACGGTTCGAGGGGCAGAAACCGGAGGCTCTGTTTGGGACTGCAGCAGGTCCTTTAAATTTCCTGCGCCGGTCATACTGCTCTCGGCCAGGCCGAGATAATAGGCACTTTCTAATATATTCGATGCCTCTCTATATATGGAGGGGTCTTTACTGGCCCGTGGCCCGGCAACATTTAAAATGCCAATTTTTTTTTGTATAATCCATTGATTGATGGTGGTGACTGCCTGGAAAGCGGCCGACTGGCTTAGATCGATGTGAAGCCACGAACGATCATGCTTGAGGGCCATTTCGCGGGTGTATTCGGAACCGCCGGTCAACGGACCGCGAGATATGATCAGCGTCCCGTCTGCATCCGTCACATTTTTTTCGGTGCGCTCGGCATAGCTGGAACTTTCGGTCTCCTTCAAATTGTATTTATCCGCTAGCGGCCCGCTTTCGGTGATCCTGCCTTTGGGGATCCAGCCTCCATGGGGGAGTGTCAATTTAATGGCCACATCGAGGGCGGCACGATCGACACCCGTTTGTCCACCTGAAATAATTTGTCTAATCATGAAATCACTCTTTAGGTATGGAATCCTGATCCAGAAGGCTAAATTTTCAATGACAGAATAAATTTGCCGGCTTGCTCAGCGCCATTGGCACTGTTGCGGTGTGCACGAGGAAGTCTCAACAGATCCTCTATTTTAGAAGTCCAGCTGCCATCATCAAATTCCGCTTCAGGAACCGCCAAACCCGGCATGTGCTGTTCGATAAAGTTTACCATCGGACCGGATTCATTGTAATTTGATCGGGCAACGTATCCGAATGGAATTCCGGCATGGTAAACTTCGGCCAGGGTGCTGTATCCGACTTTGCCGATGATTGCATCGCAGGCGTTGACCAGGTCCGGATGGTAAAATTCACTATGGTGCGGCAAAATGACCAAATTATCGTAGATTTTAATTTCCGAGCCGGCCCCCGGCATCACAAACTTGATCTCTCGTAGTTTTCTAAGCGTTTCGAGGAAATCATAACGTTGCGGAATACCGCCCGTGGTAATCAATACCACTTTTCCGGCTGGGAGCAAATCCAATTGTTGGCGGATTTGATCTCTGGTCAGTCTCGGCTTTCTGCTTACCGGCGCGGTTACGAGGTCAGACGAACTATGGCTGCATACCGGTTCGGTTTGAATATGATAATCAGCAGATTCAAAGATGGGTTTCAAATAATTAATGTGTCGATTGATACTATTATCGACAGTTGCATATTGTCGATAGATCCAATCCCAGGTAAAATTTTCGACCAGGACGGAGGGAATTCCGGCTTCTTTGGCGACCAAAATGCCCAGCGGGGCAATATCGCAGATGATAATTGTGCATTTAAGCCGTCTGACCGTTTGCGATAATTCAGCAAGGCGCGATGGGGTAACCGGGTAAAACTCGTTTAATCTGTTCAGTGTATCTTCAAAGTCGGATTGAAACGGTGTCTTTTGTGCCAGACCGAAATCGGATAACAGACGATGACATTTGAACGAGGCAGACAATGAATCCCGAAAGAACCAGGCAGGTACCGTGGTAAAAATTTCAAATTCAACGGAAGCGTCAATTTCCGAGATGGCCTGCATCACTGCCGCTGCCCGGGCGGCGTGACCAAACCCATGGGATGAAATAAAATAGGCAATGGATTTTACTGGCATGCTGGAAAACGGCACTTTTTGGAGGTTTAAATTTAAAATTTTGTTAGGTGCGGAATCATACATAGGGAAGTATTGGAGTTAGTAAATTTCGGATTGCGGAATTGGGATTGCGGATTTCAACTCGCGACAAGACCTCAGGTCGTGAGTCATTTGGCATTAAGTCGTTTGACCCCTGGTCTCACAACCGGTGGTTTCATAGCCGAAAGACTCCCCTATACGTGATCGGGGCCTGCCTTTGGCCTGAGCGCAAGTCGATGGCAACCGTGTTGATTTAGAATGGAGCAATGAATTTCAGGTCACATCAGATTTAAAATCTACAATCCGCAATCCCAAATCCGCAATCGAATGACTCCAACACTCCTACCGTGATCGATCCAGAACCCGTCTAAGCATTTGAGAACTTACCTTTCAGGATTCATTATTCCTCAATGACGAAGTGCGCCCGTCTGTTTCTGGCCCAGGCTTCTTCATTCTGACCTCTATCAACAGGGCGTTCCTCGCCATAGCTGATAGAGGTTAGTCTTGATTCTTTAACTCCCAGATCCACCAGGAAGGCATGGGCACTCTGAGCACGTCCTTCTCCCAACGCGAGGTTGTATTCGTTGGTTCCCCGGTCATCACAATGGCCTTCTATGGTCACCTTTGCATTGGGGTTTTTTCTCAGCCAGGCTGCTTTTTGGGTTAATATTTCCTGTGCCCCCGGGGCTAAGCGAATACTATCAAATTCAAAGTAAATATCTTCGTTTTCGAACATGGATCTCTCAGTTTCCATCCGCTCCCTGGTCCGCTGTTCGCTGAGGCTTTCCTCTTTAAGGTTTTCTTCCCTCAAGGATTTTTGCCGGGCCTCTTCTTCAGCCCTTTTACGCGCCTCTTCCTCGGAGCTTGTCGTTGTGGAGGGTTGTGAACTTATTTTTGACTTGGTACAGGCCGAGAATGAAAAGATTACCAGCACCAAAAGGGCCAGGGCTATAGCGGTCCAATGTTTTTGCATTATATGATTCTCCTTTTTAAAAGTGCAAATGAAGTAAAAATGAGACATCCAAATTTTTTCTTGTTATTGAATAATTTATATATCATGAAAGGTGAATTGTCAAAACATAGGAGGCAGGTAGTTGCAGGGCACTTTATTTAAACAGGTAATTAACTGGATATACGAAAGTTACTTGCTTAATGAAAATCATTGAAATTTGGGATTTTAATGTTTTATAAAACCTTTTCATTCAACTCGTTTGGGATTTATTTTGACGTAGCCCTGTGAACGGTGAACCTTTGAACCCTGAACCCTGAACGCAGAACCCGCAACCCTCACTCCATCTTTTTCCAATCCGAAATCCGAAATCACAAATCCAAAATCGAAAGACCCGCAACCCGCAACCCGCAACCCGTAACCCGCAACTCGCAACCCGTATCCCGCA
>JAIVWA010000342.1:0-5493 GCA_049190255.1 Gammaproteobacteria bacterium
ATATCTTCTGGATCGGGTTCAAAGGGCTCAATTTCCTCCATTGCGGAAGGTTGCATATCCTCGACAACGTTTTCATCTTTGCGTCTTGCAGCTTCAAGAATCAAATGCGGCATCTCGCTGAAAATTCTTTTCTCTTTTAAAGCACATCCGTTTTGAATGGAAAGATTTACCTGGTCCCATGAAAATATCTGATAGGCGGCATTTTCACCCTGCAAACCATTTACCCTGGCATCCAGCAAGTCACCTTCTTGAAAAAAGAGAATCCCCTTTTTGCGAGAAAATTTATCTTCCAGCCGTATGGTGCAAGTCTTTTGTTCCATTTCCACCAGCTGTAAAAACATGCCGGAAGACACATTGTGCAGGGTTCCGCCTTCCGATTCCTTTCTTAGCGTGGTCATTATCTGACGGGCCAGGTTCTCAATCAAAAACGGTTTGGCGATATAGCCAATCGCGCCGCCTTCCTGCGCCAGGTGTTCCATTTCAGGGGTGCTGTAACCGGTAATAATGATGACCGGAATATCCGGAGAGTGCTCCATGATATGGGCCAGCAGCTCGAAGCCATCCATCCCGGGCATCTTTAAATCGGCGACAACCAGCGAGATCGTGTTTTTTTTCAGGCTTTCCACGGCCTTAAGCCCATCTGAAGCCAGCAGAATGAGGAAAGAATCTTTAAATTTTTGGAATCCCTCCTTCAGAGCCAGCAACATTTCGTGGTCATCATCCACCAGCAGCACATTCTTGATCATGGGGTATCCTTTACTATAGCTCAACGCTGAAATTTTCCAGCTGCTTGGAATATTTGTCTGACCATTCAGCCGCCAGGTCCCGGAGTTCCGGGAGCAACCCCAGCTCCTGCGCCAATTCCCTCACAGAGTCTATAACGCCTTTGATCAATTCCTTGTCATTTGCCGCACCGGAAAAGGCAATTTTGTGGTTGGCATACTCGAACTCGCCGGCAAAAGGATCCAGAAAGTCATATTTTTCAGCGTTCTCCACAAACTTCTTTTTTAATAGTTTGGTAAAATCGGCCTTCATCCTCTTTTGAGAAGAAACCGCGGTTTCAAATATCACCATTAACTCTTCCAACATCATTAATATCGCCTTGGAAGGTCGGGTATAAGTAGTTCTGGATTCGTTTTCGGCCTTCATTTTTGAAAGGGGGATACGACAGACATTAAAGCTGGCACCGGATTCCTTGGTTTTGCGAATCAACAATTCCTGGTTCTTTTTTGAAGGTTCGGGTTCTCCGTTGTCCCAGGAATATGATCCGCCCATAATTGTCCCATTGATAATAAAAATTAAACCGCCTTCTTGGCCGTTGCCAATGGTAACATCGATATAGCCGGTCAATTTCTCTGAGCTCATCTTCCGTATAAGACCTTCCAGGTCTGTGAACTCGGTGCTGAGACCTTCATATATCTTTTCCGCAGAGGGAATGCTTGCAAAAAAGTAAACCTCATCAAACGAAAGCTGATATATATTCACCGTGAAGTTTGTTTGTCCGCCGGCGTTTAGTAGATGCTCAACGGCCTCGGCCCCCGTCAAATCAATTTCCTTTTCTTCATAGAAGGCGTTTAACAGATCGTCCTTGTCGAAAAATATGACACCTTCGGCAGCATGGGATTTAAAATACACACCACCGGAGCCGATTTCACCCTGGTAGTGCTCAAGCAATTTTTTTATGTCCAGGTAGTAGACATTGAGGTTTTCAATTACCGGTTTTTCTCTGGAGATAATGACCATTCTAAGTTTTTAAGCTCCTCGGTGCCTCTCCGTCGATCGGGTCGACGGTTGATTACACGAACAAAAACATCCGATAAAATTCGACTCCCGTGGTAAATAACTTGCCCTCTTTTGTGTGAAGAACTTAATTAAATTGATGGTGCCAGCAGGCCTATCTGCAATTCGATCGCCGTCATCATCGTCGCCGTAAGCGTTCAATGGAAAGCCTGATGCTATCTTGCATTCTGGCGATAGCTTCAGCAAGTTCTCCTATTTCATCCGTTGAAGTTGTTTTAATTTCCATCTCGAGTTCGCCCACACTGATACGATCGGCGACATCGGTCAGAGATTTGATTTTTCCGGTCAGCCGATGGCCATAAACCGTGACGATTAGGCCGATCAGCAGGAGGGTTATACCCAAAACCGCCCATGTGATCAGCCTTGCTCTATCGGTTAATGCTTTGGCCCGCGATTGCATCAGTTTCACCGGGCCGGTGAATTCATCCATATAGGTTGTGGCCGCGACGACAAACCGGGTCCCGGCAATTGGCGTGCACACCATAAATTTGTCGCGGAATTTCCCGTCCTTATCCTGCCAGGTGTAATATCCCTGTGATTTTTTGCCTTCCCTGACCCCAGTATATACTTTCCAGAAGCCGGGAAAATTTCTTCCAAGGGGCTTTTTCAATTTACTCATATCGATGCCGATTATTTTCTTGGGATGGGCCCAGGTGCGCCAGACACCGTCTGATCCTGGTAGTTCGTAAAGCGCCGTATAACCGGTCATTCCCACTTTTTGTACAGCAAGTGTTTTAAACCCCATGTCCTGATTGAAGTCTTCTCGTATTATTTCCGGATGGCTCAACAAATACAGTTCGCACTGCTTCGCAACGCCGACTGATATGTCCGCAATTTTTTCTTCCGCCATCTGATTGACGAACTTGGAGCTTTCCCGGGTGATCAAATCCGACATGGATTCAAGTTGCCACAAATAGAGCAGGCTGGCCCCGGCCATCAAAATTATCGGCACCACCATAAATAACAAAAGCATTTTGGCCCGCAACCCGATGCCTTTGGACCTGCGCCGGGCCTTTTTAGGGGCTTGGCGGGCCTCAGATGTAACGGCGGTTGAGCGATTGTCAATGGTTGTGGTAATAGACTCCAACGTCGGCCGGGTGTCAATTTCAGACTGCACCGGCGGCGGCTCTGGTTTCGACACCACAATGAGATGGGTACAGGCGCGACATTTAAAACTGGCAGCTTGGCCCTTTATTTTTGATGGATCTATCCGGTATTTTTTTCCGCACTCTTCACAGATAATAATCATACCAACTTCTCCCTAACCCGGATAAACCGGAAATTCCAAAACACAAATACCAAATTCCAAATGGTTCGACAGGCTCACCACCCTGAGCCCAGTCGAAGGGTAAATCACAATGACCAAAATTCAAAATCCCAAATGCGAATATGATCTTAAGAAAGAACGTTTCAATTCTATGTTTTGACGGTCTCGTAAGAAGTCGTTACGCCGGAGAAGACCGGAGTCCAAATCCTCTGTAAGTGTTCGAAAAGACTGAATTCCGGCTTTCGTTGGAATGACACAAAGAACGGTTTTTGACGTTTTGCAAGTTCATCTGTTTTGGTCATTGGATATTGTAGTTTGAGATTTATTTGTAATTTGGTGCTTGGTATTTGAGATTTTAACAGTTTGTGCTTGTGTATTGGTTTTTGCATAAAATGCAAAGAAATAACAATTGGTTTTTTTAACTCAATTGGGGTTCTGTTTTTCAGCAGGCTTTTCCATCTTCAGCAGCAGATCATCAATTGTCCCGCTTTGCAGGATCTCACCAAATTGAGATCTATAGCTTCGAATAATGCTGACGCCCTGGATTTCCAGATCGTAGACTTTCCAGTCGTCAGCTGGTTTATAAAGCTTGTATAAGATGGAAGTTTTGCGGTCTTTTGAGACTAATTGAGTGGGGATGCGAACTTTTTTCTTAACCTGAGCGGGCGGCTCAAAAATGACCTTTTCATCTGTATAAAGCGCCAGTTTGTCCAGATATGACGTTTTTAGAAGCTCGATATAAAGCTGGGTGAATTTCTCTTTTTTATCCCGGGGCAGATTGGGCCAGTACTTTCGGCCCAACGACAGTTTGGCCATCAGCGCAAAGTCAAACATCGGCGTGACGATCTCGTCGATCTCTTTTTTCCGGGCCGGCTGGTCGAGGTCTTTCTTCTGCAATACCGCGAATACAGCATCAAGTTTGCCTTTTACTATTTCTTCGGCATCACGTTTATCGTCTGCCATTAACGGCTGGCTCAGGATAAGCAGGCCTAAAAAAATATACAAAATTCGAATCATAAGAATTTGCCGGTGCGCTCCTTGTGCTTTGGTTGGTCTACATTCGCTCTTTTTTAACTTTAATCATAGGATCAAATACTTATTATGTCAATCAGCAAAAAACAAAGCGAATTTATCAAATTTTTTATTTAAGTTTTGCGGTGATTTGCCGATAAAAATTATAATCAATCTTCAAAGATGCAACATGCTGAAACGATAGACCTGGATTATCTTCACCAAAATTTAATATAATTTAAGTAAGTTATAACCATTTTTTGTCCATGTGTCGGATGTTTTACCTATAGTGCCCTGGAACTGCTGATATGGATATTGCGACTATTATAGGCCTGGTGGGCGGAACCGTCCTGGTTTTTGTGGCCATTTCTACCGGTGGTAGTGTTACCATCTTTCTCAACATTCCGGGTTTGCTCATCGTTGTCGGGGGAACAATTGCCACCTGCTTTATCAAATTCACCATGGCCGATGTCATCAATTCGGTCAGCGTGGCCATGAAAGCTTTTATGGTTAAAATTAATCCGCCCGAAGAGATCATGGAAAAAATGGTTTCCATCGCCAAAGTTGCCAAGGAGCGGGGGTTGATGGCGCTGGAAAATGAAGCACCGGATGATGAGTTTGCCGCCAAAGCCTTTCAGTTTCTGGCCGATGGTTTCGATGAAACCCAGATAAAGGAGCTGCTGAAAAAAGACATCAACCATACGATTCAGCGCCACACGACCGGACAAAAAGTGTTCAAAGGGATGGGGGCGTCGGCACCTGCCTTCGGCATGATCGGGACTCTCATCGGGCTGGTACAAATGCTGGCCAACATGGCCAATCCCCAGGACATCGGTCCGGCCATGGCAGTGGCCCTTTTAACCACCCTTTATGGTGCGCTGCTCGCCAACCTGATTTTTCTACCCCTGGCAGATAAACTGGCGTTGAGAAGCCAACAGGAACTAATAACCAAAAACCTGATCCTCGATGCCGCCCTTGGTATTGCCCGCGGACTGTCCGGCATGGTGTTCCAGGAAACACTGAAAATCCATCTGTCACCCAAAGACCGTCTGAAAATCGTTCCCAAGGCGGCCAAAAGCGGGGCCATCCCCAGTGAGTGATGAAGCCCCGCCCATCGATGATGAAGAAGAAGGTGCGCCGGCGTGGGTGGTAACCTTCGGCGACTTGATGAGCCTGCTGCTGTGCTTTTTCGTACTCCTGCTGTCCTTTTCCGAAATGGATCGCAACAAGTACCGGGTGGTTTCCGGATCCGTAAAAAATGCTTTCGGAATTCAACGCGAAAAACCGGTCTTCGAATCCCCCAAAGGCTCAAAAATGATCGCCAGAGAATTTGATCAGGCAATTATTCTAACTAAGATAGAAAAAGTTGTTAAAGAGATCATAAATGAGCTGGAAGGTGAATATAAGGAGCTGAA